>NZ_JAEPRP010000195.1:0-9401 GCF_016652895.1 Ensifer sp. SSB1 | reverse complement strand
GTATAGCTGAGGACGCTCTGCTCAATTCGACACACGCCTCCGTGCAGTCCGAATTGCGCGGAGCGGCCGCTATTCGGCGGGGCGAGCGGAGGAGGCAGGCCGAGCCACAGGGAACAATCGCCCGGCAGGGCCGTTCGACGCTGAACTGGCATCAGCAACGGAAGGCCGATCATGGTGGATCCGGTCCAGCAGACGGATTTATCGGACGAGAAGGACGGTAGTGTTGGGCGCGAGCGGCGCTCAACAACGGCCCAACCCGAACAGGACGGTAGCAGTTTCTCACGCAAGTTTGGCGCTGGCCTGATATCCGGGGCGGCCGATGACGACCCAAGCGGGATCGCCACCTACAGCCAGGTTGGCGCGCAATTCGGCTTCGCGCTCGGCTGGACCATTCTGTTCTGCTATCCGTTCCTGGTCGGCGTGCAGGGGCTGAGCGCCCGGATTGGTGCCGTAACCGGCCAGGGTCTCGCGCGGAATCTGAGACGGCACTATCCAGCGTCATTGGCGCGCGTGGCGACGTTGATGCTGTTGATTGCAAACGTCATCAACATTGGCGCCGATCTTGCCGCCATGGGTGCTGCCCTACAGCTCCTCGCCGGCGGCCCACAGCTTGTCTATGCCGTGACCTTCGGCATCGTCTGCGTGTTGCTCGAGATTTTCGTGCGTTACCGCCGCTATGCGACATTCCTGAAATGGCTGACGCTTTCACTCTTTGCCTATGTCGCGGTCGTCTTCGCCGTCGATGTTCCGTGGATGGAAGCGGCGCGGGGCATTTTCGTTCCCTCATTCACCTTCGGCGGCGAACAGGCAACGGCGCTCGTTGCCGTGCTCGGAACGACGGTCAGCCCCTATCTGCTTTTCTGGCAGGCAGGCCAAGAGGTCGAAGAACTCGAGCGGCGACATCACCCGAGATTGGGCGCGGCCCCGCAGGCCGCCGGGTCGGAGCTTGTGCGCATCGAGATCGATACCATCGTCGGCATGGCGCTATCCGGTGTGGTCGCCCTGTCGATCATGATCGCGACTGCCGCAACGCTCCACGCAAACGGAACGCCCCACATTGAAACCTCGGCACAGGCCGCCGAGGCTCTACGGCCGGTCGCCGGAAATGTTGCTTTCGCGCTTTTCGCCGCCGGCATCATTGGCACGGGCATGTTGGCAGTTCCCGTGCTTGCGGGCTCGGCCGCCTACGCCGTGGCCGAGCTGTTTCAATGGCCCGAAGGATTGGATCGCGCGCCGCGAAGGGCCAAGGCCTTTTACGGCACGATTGCACTGGCAACGCTTGGCAGCGCTATCGTCTTCCTCGTCGGGGTAGATCCATTCCTATTGCTCTATTGGAGCGCGGTCATAAACGGCATGCTCGCGGGGCCCCTCATCGCCATCATGACGATAATGGCCGCCAACCGCCGCATCATGGGCCAGCTCAAGGCGCCCTGGTGGATGTTGACGCTCGGCGGAGCGACCGCCCTGGTGATGCTGGCTGCAACGGCCGGATTGTTCTTGCTCTAGCAGACCGCCGCGAGAACCACTTCCGCGTCGGCGCGGGGAACCAACCGCCAGAGGCGCGAGTGGCTTGCCGGGTGTGCCATGAGTTCTGGCTCCAGTTCCTCGAGCCGGCACCTTCTCTCAGCTCCTTCTTCGACTTGGCTTCTTCCAACGACATGCCCAAAACGAGGGGCCTGGCGCTAATACCCGTTGGGGACTGCCAGTATGGGGGGCGGAACATAAAGGCCAACCGCGCATTGTTAAAAGAGCAACCAGGCTATCCCGAAAGGCAGTTTTCCCCATGCCTTCCACCCTTATGAAGGAAGAGCAAACGCAGCCGCTGGAAACTCAGGTCGTTGATCTCATTCCGGCATTGCGAGCGTTTGCACGGACGTTTGTCACCTCCAACTTCGAGGCGGATGATCTTCTACAGGAAACACTTTTCCGCGCGCTGCGCGGTATCGATGGGTTCGCGCCCGGCACAAATCTGAAGTCGTGGCTCTTCACCATAATGCACAATGCCTTCCGTACTCAGTACAAATTGCGCCGGCGTGAAGCGCCAGGCGTCATCAACTGCGCCGAATTGCCGATACCAATGGCACCGCCGCAGGAGTGGTGTGTGTTGAACTGCGAATTGCGTACGGCGCTGGAAACGCTGGCCCCCGTCCATAGGGAGGTTCTTGTCCTCGTCGCCGGCTATGGCCTGAGCTACAAGGAGGCGGCCGATCTCTGCGACTGCGCCGTTGGAACCATCAAGAGCAGGCTAAGCCGAGCTCGCGACGAGCTCGCATACCGCATGAACGGTGTGCCGGTTGAATGAACCGGCACGGTCAGATCACTGCAGGAAAATAAGGTAAACGGCGCCGACGATCGCCAAGCCGAAGAGAACGACGAAAGATCGCTTCGCGACACGATCGGTGTTCTGGCCCCGGACCACGCGTCGAGCCGCGTCAACGCGGGCAAGTCGCGCCTCGCTCAGATCGTCCTCGCCGGACCCAAGGCCCGCAGCCGCGTCTTCATCGTCCGCGTCACTGACGGCCTCATCAAGCAGGTGTAGCCTGCGCCGGTACTCGGCGCCGCTTTTGCCCTGGCGTTCAAGTTGGGCAAGGTTGTCGCCAAGGTCCGCCCGCTTCACCTTAAGGGTAAGCTCATTGGCAGCGGCGCGGATCGTCAATGCGTCCTTCGTTTCACCTGGTCGTCGCGTCAGACACTCGACGGCGGCCACGACCTCTGGCGAAAAGCCGGAATCCAACAGCCTTTCAGCTGTCCATCCCGGCGCTTTTTCGAGGACATCGTGCAGGAAAGCCACGGTCTTGGCCTTCTCACCCTCAACGGCATCGGCAACGCGCTGGCAATGCCGGACGTAGGGTTCACCTGCCTTGTCGCGCTGGCCTGCATGGGCGTGCACGGCGACTTCGCGCGCCCAGGCACGTTCTTCCGGCGCGGATAGCAGCACTGGGGAGCGCCACAATGAGTGCCTGTCGCGTGTGTCAGGCATCGTCAGGGCCTTTGGTTGTGTGCACCGCCCGGAGCAGTCACGCCCTTGAGGCCAATGCCGGCAAGCGCAGGATCGCGACGCGCCGCATCCGCCAGCGATACGATGCCGACGAGCCGCTTGTTGCGATCGACGACCGGCAAACGGCGCACCTGCACATCACCCATGTTGCGGGCGACTTCGGACACGTCTTCATCGTCAAAGCAGTATTTCACGTCGGCAGTCATGATATCGCCGACGCGCGTCTTGCCATCGCAACCGTCCGCGACACAGCGTACGACAATATCGCGGTCGGTGATCATTCCAACCAAGCGATCGCTTTCGCGGACCGGCAGAAATCCGATATCGTTTGCGGCCATTTCGCGCGCCACCGTCGAAACCATATCGTCAGGGCTCGCAACGTGAACGTCCCTTGTCATGATGTCAGCAATTCGCATGTGAATGCTCCTCTCTTGTTAGGCTTCTCTGGTTCAGGCGTCATCAGCGCCGCGGCCGGCCTTTCCATGCGGAGCGGTCGACGGAGCAACGAGGGTTCCGGTTTGGTCGTCAGCTGCTTGGTCCGTCGGATGGGGATGCTCACGCTCGGCCAATTCACGGCATGCCTGTTCCCAGTGGCGCTGGTCCTGACCTTCGGGCCGTCCCTCGCTTTCCCAGATCGCGTATGCGCGCCGACGAATGAGTTCCTGCCTCTCGTCCATGACACTGACCCTCCTCAAGTGTTAAGCTTTGCAAACTCTGAGAAGCTGGATTTGTTCCTGGCTCTGCCAAGGTTCGGTGGCGCAGGTCTGGCAATATCCAGGACGCATTCGGCGTTCATCTCGCTACTGCTGATGCGTTTCGACGAACTTCCATTGATTGCACAGCGGGCAGCAGCCGATAGGGCGCTCTTCAGCCGGACGAAAAGCGCTCACCATTCGTCGACGAGACGCAAGGAAGCCTATTTCGGCGCGATCGAAGAAGGGCAACTGGCGATTGGGGAAGATTGAGGAAGTCTACCTCAACTCGATGCCCGATTTCAGCGATCTATCTGGACAAGATTGATAACTGCGGCCGCTATGCTTCTGACATGCCCATGCCGGTTTTTTCGGTTGGGGATCAGCCGGCATGAAGTCGAGGTAGTACGACTTGCCCGGCTTGAACTGGATGGCAGCCTCTCGATTGTCGGCGCTCATCCGAGGGCCGCAAGAATTCCCCCTCGTGAAGCGTCTATCCAAGATCTGAACGTCTGCCGAATATCCAATGTGAAGGAACACGGTCGTGCCTTCCTTGCCGCCGCATGCTAATTTCGCGTGCACTCGTGCCGTCATTGACCTTCTCATTGGTTGATCCCGTACCGTCCCGGCACGCGTCCGTTCTGCGCATTTCTTGGGTTTTGCCTCGCGCCTCAATTTCATTTATTATTACATTCTAATCTACCATCCATGGGAGGGGAACAATGGAAATCAGCTGGTCGACGCTGGAGGCGGATTACCTCGGCGCCGACATTGAAGTCGTTTCGAGCGACCCCCTTCTTGGCCGTCTTCAACTCATGGCCGAGCAAGAGGAGGTCGTTGAACTCATGCTCGATCGAGCGACCGCTCAACACCTGGTATCCGTACTGATGAAGTTCCTTTCACACGGCGAAGGCGGAGACGCCCCGAACTTTTGAGCGGGAGGAAAGGAAAAACCTGCGTTTCTACCGCAAGTTTAAACTCTAATACTCACCGAACGAGGTAAGAACGCGGCGTGTACGAAAGTGGATTTCTAGCCCATTTGGATTAGTGGAAATTAAGTGCTGCCGGTCATTCGGTAACGGTCGCGCGCCGGTGCCTCGTTACGCTCACATTAAAGGGCTGAGGTAGGCCGTGGACAAAGCCAGCATCGCCCCCGTGGTGCTCATTTGTTTTCTCGCCACCCTCGAACCGAAAGTGGGGACGGCCCCACCGGTGGCGCCGGCAATCGTTCCTGGCCACTGAAGCCTGTGATGCTCCGTCCCGCGATGGAACACGAGCCTCCCAAAGGGTTTGCTTTAGATCGCAACGGCTACCGGAAAAAAACGCTTGCGTATCGTTGTGATTGCAATTGTCGCCTCGATCATGAGAATACGTGTTTTCAGGTACGTCGACGGCAGGTACGGCAACTCAGAAGGGGCGGCCATTGCGAAGGAACTCTCGGAAGAGTTAACAACGAAAGGTGCCGGACTCGTCCACCTCTCCGGCGGGAGGCAAGGTCGCCACTAACGCCATCATGGATGTGAGTAGAGGGCGCACTCTGCGCAAAGTCCGCGATCATGGGTGGTCGCAACCGCCAGCGCTGCCGTTATGCTTCCCCACAGAGAAAGAGGAACTTCAGACGACAAGAAGGACGTGGCCACAATCGCGGACCCGTTGACGCCGGGAAGGTCTACGAACTCATTGACTTCAAGGCAAAGAACAAGGGGAAGCGCTACGGCCGCCTGATCACCTATCCAGAGCGGCGCTAAATGATGCGGAACCGGTCGCGGCAATCAGTTGCGCGCCACGAAGGGAATTTTCGGTCAGTGCATGCGCTTCAAGACCGCGGCCTCTGGCTTGGCAGCGAGCGAGCCGAACTGCCTAAGATCCCGAATACCTCGGAAGCGCCAACCGAAACCGTCCCCCGACTTGTCGGAACCATGCGGGAAACCGTTGGTTCTTCATGGAAAACGAGGAAAAAGGAATGAGCCCGAGCCCATATCGACCCGGCGAGCAACAGCCGCCCGTTCCACAGCCGAACCGGATACCGCCCCCGATCGAGGAACCAGAACCCGAAGATTTGCCGGATGAAAAGCGGACGCCGAACCCGGACGAAGTCCGAGAACCACCCATTCACACCCAACGCGGCCCGTCATTTGGGTAACCGGGGAATGGTCGCTATCAGTTCGGCCCGAATGGGCTTTCGCTGTAGATGGTCGTCATCAACTCATGCAGCCACGCATCGAGCGGCTGTGCTCGCTCTCTTGTGGCCGCCAGGACGATCGCGCGTTCGAGCGTGCGCTCTACGAGGGAGTCCGCGGCCTTGATGCTCGACATCAGCACCCTGGCCCTGAGGCGCAGGCCGGGAATGAGATCTGTCACGAGTTGACCGGGCAAGCCCCCGCGGAGCGGGGCAAGGGTCGACATGTTCAGGAGATATTGCTCGAAAACCGCACTCACCAGGTCAGACGAACCGGCGCATTTGCTAAGGCGCGCCACCGAACTGAACCGCTCCGGAACGCTCAAATCGTCGTAGCCGCTAAAGAAGATCAAGGGGACCGATCGGCGTGCAAGCTCGTCCGCTACGGGAAAGACCAGCTCTCCGTTCAGGTTGATGTCGAGGACGGCAACCTGAATATCGTCCGCCGTCGACAGGCTTTTCAAGGCTTCTTGCACCGTTGGGGTGGGGCCGATGATGGTCGCTCCGGCTCTTTCGAGCCACAGGGCGATGTCATTTGCGACATAGAACTCATCCTCCGCCACCAGTACCCGCAAATGCTGCAGGTCCGGCATCATGTTTGGTCCTCGATCTCTCTGCCCACCTTAGTTCTCTTGGCGCTGCGCGCGCTCGGTGGCCGATGCTGCGGCTCGCCGGGAATCGAGAGCCCTCTGCAGCCTGTTGGCGAGTATCAACAGCCGATCCGGGATATCATCGACCAGCCCCGTGTCCGCGTTGAACGAGTGGGGAGCCGGATCGCCCATCAGCAAGTGATCGTTCTCACCGTCTATCTTCTTGCCCGAAGCCATCGCTTCTACCCTAGTCATCCATTAAAGTGCTTTGTCGGGCATGCCGCCGATAGTAGCGAAACCGATGGCAGGATACCCCCTCCGGGCGAAGAAGCCAAGCTTTCCAGTTCTCTGGCCGCAGTAGCGTCGCTTTGGAACGTAAGGCGACGTCGCCGGTTTGGCATATGAAATCCACTGCACCGATCAGATACGCGCGCATCTTTGACCGAAACAGCTCGTCGGCCACCGTGGTAGGTACCGCCACATTCGCCGCCCTGACGACACTTCTGGCCGCTGGCCCCACGGTTTCCCTGCCGGTCGATGGGACGCCGCCTGCTGATTGCAGAACCGGACACGCCGACCCGCAAGGCGAGCAGCCCGACACGCGGGCGCAAAAGCTGGAAAAATGTGGCGGCGTTCTCATTCCGCCCAGGAGGTGATCACGAACTGGTCGAACCCGCTCCGCCAACCGGGAAAACACGCATTATAAAACCGCGCGAACTGGCGCCCGATCAAGTCCCCGGTCAAGACACTCAGCAATGATCCGCTGAACATCGGGGCTTCCATCTCAGCGCGGTCATGTCGATCAGCTGATGGCAGCCTACCGGCTGGCACTCGAGGTAACACGCTCTATCGACGTCTTGGCACTGAAGACCTGGCGTCGTCCCTCCATGATCTCCAATTCACGAATAGCCGACTTCGCCGCATCGAGTTTCGCTTCGACCTGTACAATCCTCTTATACATGGTGAGGATCGCTGCCGAGACCACGAGAATATCGGCGATCACGATGACGACCGCTCCGGTAACGCCTTCAATGCCAAACAGGAGCAGCGTGACAGCGCCGACAAGCACCGCGATGGCGCTGTATCGCAGATTGCGCCCACCTGCGAGGAAAAGTACGGCCGGAAGAGCCGCGAGCAGGACCATCACGATCCCGGACGTGACCGCAATGCGCTGCGAAGCGAATTCGATGAGAGTATCCATAGCGGCCCACGGTTCGCAGAACCCGTTCAAGTTGCACGTCTGATCAACCGGGAACTCGGTATCGAACTCACCGGCATGCTGAGTGAAAGGCATTCATCAAAGTGTCATCGAAAATGGCTAAGTTGCCAAGACGACGGCCCCTTCGGCCGCTCCAGTCTGGGCTGGCTCGACGATTACCATTTTGAGGCGCTGGTCGTCAGCAGTCTCATTCGTGTATTTCGTCGTCGACCCTACCTCATTAGCGGTACGCGCCATTCGCCTTTTGGCGATACGATCGGCCAAAGGTATTCGCCGCCTCATCCCTCGCTTCAAATTGCTACGCACTAGTGCTGATGGCACGAATATTAGCGAACCTGATATGTTTTGCGCTGGCCGGCAGTTTGATCGGTCAACGGCGGAGCGGGATGACTTGGACTTACGGCGAACCGGCGTGCGAATGCCGGGACTGCTGCGTTTAAGTGCCACAGACCATTCGCTCCTCAAGCGTTCGTTTACTGCAGGCCCCTCCGCTGGTGCAGCACTAGCGGAACTTATCATTATGGATATTTGAAGGGATTTGAAGATGCAGGGCTCGACCGACCGTGTGATAGTAACACCGGAACCGGCGCTGCTCGACGTGAGGGAAATCATCGATTTTCTTCGCCGGCGTTGGAAGTTCATATCGTTCACCGCCGTCGTGACGCTCGCAGTTTTCGTCGCGATCTCGCTCGTCGTCACACCGTCATATACGGCCATTTCCAGGATACTGCTCGACACTCCCAAAGACTATATCCTGTCTCAGGACGCCGGGCCTGAGCTGCGAGACAACTCCACATTCATCGAGAGCGAAATCGCCGTCCTGACGTCCGCCTCGCTGTTGCAGAAGGTGGTCGAAAGCGAAGGGTTGGCGGTAGATCCTGCCCTTGAGGCCGGAGCCCTGACATGGCTGGAGGGCGCGCTCGAAGTCTCGCGCGTCGGCCTGGCAGATGTCATCGAGCTTAACGTAACGTCGCATGATCCCGAACAGGCGGCCCGCCTCGCCAATGCGCTTGCCCAAGTATACGTGCAAGACCGCATCGAGTCTCGTTACGAGGGAGCCAAGAAGGCTTCCACCTGGTTGAGCGAACGCGCCGGAATTCTGCGCGAGGAACTGAGCCGCTCGGAAAACGCCGTGCAGAAGTTTCGCGCTGAGCACAATCTTCTGGCGACGCAGTCCGGAAGCCTGACAGGACAGCAACTGTCCGAGTTGAACATTGCCCTCATCAACGCCCGCGCCGAACTGGCAACGAAACGCTCGAAGTACGAGCAGGCAGAAAAAGTCCTTGGTTCGGGCGGCGATGCGCAGACCCTTCCCGATGTGCTTCAGTCCGACGTCGTCAACGCGCTGCGTACCCAGGCTGGTGTCATCACCCGCAAGGAAGCGGATCTACGGTTGCGTTATGGCGAACAGCATCCTGAGGTGATGACCGTCCAGGCGGAGCACCGCGACATAGAACAGCAGATCGGCGCCGAGATTCAACGTCTCGTCGGGAACCTCAGAAACGAGGTTGAAGCTGCTGAAGCTCGCGAAGCTGCGCTGTCTCGGGCGCTGGCGTCGGTATCTGGCCAATCGGCGGTCGAAGATCAGGTCGGCGTGCAGTTGCGCGATCTGGAACGGATCGCTGCCGCAAACAAGGAACTGTTCCAGACGTTCCTTTCCCGCGCCAAGATCGCCGAAGAAAAATCGACTCTGCTGAGCAGCGGTGTGCGCGTCATTACCCGC
>NZ_JAEPRP010000194.1:4795-13394 GCF_016652895.1 Ensifer sp. SSB1 | reverse complement strand
GCCAGAAACCTATTTAGTCAATCACGAAAGCCGTGGGCCATTCGTTGCGCTCACGATTGTTCTCATCGAACACGGCACTGAACTGCCGCCGGAGGTCAGTCTCTCGCTCGACCACATGGTCGAAGTGGGGACCTTCAAGGCCTATCATCTTCTCGCTGCCGCAAGGGCGGTGACGGACTTGAACATCACAAGAGAGCAGGCGGACGCGCTTGTCGAATTTCTGCCGTCGCTTCTGTTTGCCGCGATCCGGCATTCACGGCCCATCGAAGTCACACTGCAGAAGCTCGCGGCTTCGGTAGCGGAGAAACCGACCTCCGCCTGGGAGCCACGGGTGGAGGAGCTTGCGGGGTACGGCAAGGCCACGGAGTGGGCGCTGAATCTCGTTGACGACATCTCCGCGTGGCGGGATGGCTCCATTTCCTGGAGTGACGTCGATGCCGGGTTGCTGTTAAGCGGCCCGCCAGGGTGCGGCAAAACCTTGTTTGCGAGTGCAGTCGCGAGATCATGTGGCGTCGCCTTTCTAGCGGCATCGAGCGCGCAGTGGCAGGCGCGTGGCCATCTCGGTGACATGCTGAAGGCGATGCGAACGACGTTCCGCAATGCGATCGATGTCGCCCCGGCAATCCTCTTTTTGGACGAGTTCGACTCCTTTGGCTCACGCAAGCTCCTGAGGGGGGACCATGCGTCCTATGGGCTTCAAGTGATCAACGCGCTTCTCGAACTTCTGGACGGCGCCAATGGTCGTGAAGGTGTCGTGGTGATCGCGGCGACGAACAGACCTGACGACATCGATGAGGCCCTACTTCGCCCCGGCCGCCTCGACCGACACATCGCCGTCGAGATGCCTGACCGGGAGGCTCGGGAACAGATCCTTTCTGCCCACGTCGGTTTCGCGCTACCAGCCAACGAGTTGAGGACGATCGCGCTCGCCACCGGGGGCTACTCGGGCGCTGCTTTGCGTCAGCTTGTCCGGGACGCGCGCCGTATCGCAAGGAGGCAAAGCCGACCAGTGTCAGGCTCCGACTTCCTCGCGATTGTACCACCCCGTGCACCGTTCGATAGGAGGGAACGATGGCCTGTGTGCATCCACGAAGCCGGGCACGCGATCGTTGGACTTGCTCTCGGTATCGGTGAAGTCGAAGCGATTGTCGTCGCTCGCCAGGCCGGACATCGCGACGGCAGCATCGCTCACGTTGAATGGCGCAGACCAGCCGTGCGCAATAGAACGCTGCAGGCCTATCGAGACGAAATCGCAATGGTTCTCGCGGGAAGGGCCGCCGAGCGGGTCCTCCTCAATACCTGCTATGACGGCTCTGGCGGGATGGAAGGTTCGGATCTTCACCGAGCTTCCGACCTCGCAACTATCCTAATTGCCGCCCACGGCGTTCAGTCGCTCGGTTTCACGAGCGTGTCCAGTGCCCGAGAACTTGATGAGCTCCGTCGAAGTGATCCGGTTTTGCGACGTAGGGTGGAGCGGCTGCTTGCGGAGGAATTGGCGCGCGCAGAGCAGATGGTCCAGGACCGCAGGACAGTTGTATTTCGCGTCGCAGAAGAAGTCCTGGAGCGCGAGCTGCTACCCGGTGCTGAAGTCGCGCGCATTATGCAAGTACGATAGCGGATCTCGTATTCGGAGGATGGCATGTCAGCGGGTCGAGATACTGACGCGGGCAAAGGCGGCGACGTCCCACCCATCGGCAACACGGTTGGTGACGGTGAGACGTTTGGCGAAGCGCTCTCGAAATCGGGCTTCGAGCCCGCCAAGGTTGGGCGCAAGAGAGTGTCGCAAGGGAAACCTAGGGAGGCGTTGAAGAAGCGGCCCTCCGAGGAGTCGGGCACCGCCCCAGACAATATTCGTTGAAAGAGAACGCAGTAGCCTTCACGGACCTGTTTCACCAGACCATCTTTGCTGCGGAATCCCGATACGGCCTCATACTCTCGGAAAAGCTTGTCGGCGAGGTGGTCGACGGAGTGCTTGAAACAGCGCCGGATATCAGATTGTTGTTGGCATCCGCTGACGGACGGCTCGACTACAAATTGGGTTCGACCAAAGAGTTGCTTGTTTCAGGCTCACTCATACCCGAGCAATTAATCTACCCGACCGTAGCGCCGGATGTCTCCGACGAAATCGATCCGGTCGCACAGTCAGAGACCAACACCACTCCAGGCGACCCAGCGGATCACTCGACTACCAAGACGCTGGGGCGATAAACTCTGCCTGCGCGACGTGGGCTGTTGACGAGTGCATCCGCAGGACAGACCCTTATTGATGAAATCCATAGAGGGAAAACCCATGAGCGACGCCGAGCGAGCCAACCAAATCGTCAAGACCTTCGAGAAAAGAACTCGCAAGAGTGTCTCGGCGCAGGAAGGGAAGAGCCGCACAATCCCTAAGGCGGGAGACAGGCCACGTGCCGGAATGCAGACTCGCGTTTTTTCAGTCACGGGAAAGGTCAAGTCCGAGCAAGTCGATGCCAGCGAGAGGGACTACATTATTGAGGTTCGCGTTCGAGCGCGACGTCGGTCCGACAATTCTCAAAATCCGTCGGCCGCAGGATTTCAAAGTCTCCTCGATGTGCAAGTGAAACGCGATCTGCAAGCGATCGCTGATCGATACCCTCAGGTTCCAGAAGCAAGACTCGCCCCCAACGAAGGTGTAGGCCAATCGACGAATCTGCTACAGCTCCTGCGCACGCTCATGTGATCTCACCGTACCACGCGTAACCGCTTTCGAAGGGCCAAGCCGTCGTCGTTCGAGGTTAAAGCGGCCATGAATGGCGTAAACAAGCGCCAAGCCGTCTTGGAGATCTTGCGAGAGGCGGGCGAGCCGATCTCGGTGACCGACTGCGCGGCGAAGGTTGCGGCCAACCTCCACACGTTCCAACATTGCGTCCCTGGCAACTATGTACGCTCCGGGATCATTTGTTAGTGCTGTGCCCCGCTGCGCCGAAGATCGTTAAGAGGAACGCGCCCAAGCTGTTCCCGTCACTGCTGCGAAGTAGCACGTTTCATGTCCTCGATCGTTAATCGACTTCACACCCCGCCTTTTAACTCAGTAAGTGCATTCTGATATCGCCGCAGCTCTGCGGCGCTCAGGGTCAGTTTCCCACCGTCTGCCAAACGTTCCAAGATCCCATTCTCCAAGAGATGATCTATGGCCAGGCCGACCTCGACAGAAGCCATGCCAGTGGCGGCGGAGATTGCTACAAGAGCCGACCCTGGGTTTTGCCTTACAAAACGCAAGATCAACATCTGGGGCACGGTCAAGCGCGGCTTAATCTGATGGTAGCCACTCAGAGCTCTTTCGTCATCACGATGTCGCCGCTCCACGATCTCAACAGCCGCCCAATCACCAAGGGCGACCAGTCTCTCAAGAATCTGACGGGATTTCTCGCTCTCATCATCGGAGAGCCCATTCTCCGAAATGAGGTATTCGGCCATACCGTTGACGACAACCGCGCCATCCGTAGGCCCGTCGTGGATGTAAATCTTGGGCGGTGAGTTCGTCGACACGACGTTCCGATATCCAGACAACGCGACAACAGCTTCGAAGCTGTACGACTGCTTCCATGTACCGAATTTCTGGCAAGTACCATTTTCACCATTCTGATCTGACATCGCGCCGCTCCATCTGGCTCTACCAATAATATCGCAGATAAAAAGGTGCGCTCCATATCTTCCGCTCGCGAGGACCGGCGATCCGTTCTTCATCGGGCAACCGACATCGCCACCGTCCTGGTGGGCGGTCACGGCGTGTACGGGCTCGGATACACCCGCATGTCCCGTTCTCGGGATCTCGACCAGCTTCGCGCAGGCGATCCCGTTCTGAGAAGGCGAGTGGGGCGACTGCTCTCGGAGGAACTTGCGCGAGCGGAGGAGATTATCCGCGAACGCAGGGACGACGTGAAGCGCGTCGCGGAGGCGCTTCTGCGATCGGAAGTTCTATCGGGGCCTGCCACTAACCGGATACTGGCAGGTGATACCCCGGTCAGGTCGTCGAAGAGATCCAGACCTCGTTTCGCCGATGGGCATCGGTGCCGGGGCGCGGCCTGCCATATGCTGAACGAACTCTAAATGCGCAGCCGAATGCGAGGCCTCGTATCGGCGAACTGAAGCACGGCGCCGCAAAGTTCGTTTCTTTGAGCGCCGCCTGAACTGAAACTCCAGGCGGTGGCTAAGTGCCCGAAACGGCGCGAAAAATCGGTGAGAGCCATTTTGGCTTGCTGTCGAGTCCATTCTCGCTGCCAAGAGCCAAACCTGGTTGCTCCTAACACAAATCGTGATCATTGGAACGGACTCCTCCGTTGACCATTGTCCCATTTCGATTTACGACTAACGAAATACGAAATTCGTCAGTCGTAAATCGAAAGGCAAGAAATGCCGGTGAACAACGATATCGTCGTGGATCAGACGCGGCAGGACAACATCACGCGGATTCTCGACGCCGCCGAGCGGCTGTTCCGGCATTTCGGCTACAGCAAGACCAATGTTGCCGATATCGCCAAGGAACTCGGCATGTCGCCGGCCAATATCTACCGGTTCTTTGCCTCGAAAACGGAAATCCATCAGGCGCTCTGCGGCCGCATGCTCGCGGCCAGTTACCAGATGGCCAAGGAAATCTGCGCCTTGCCGCTGAGCGCGACCGAGCGGTTGCGCCGTTACGTTCACGCGCAGCATCAGATGACCGTCGAGCTCATGCTCGACGACACGAAAGTGCATGAAATGGTGGTCGTTGCCATCGAACGCGAATGGCACGTCATCGACAAGCATATCGACAGGCTGGATGCGCTTCTCGCCGACGTCATTCGCGAAGGCATCGCTGCCGGCGAATTTCCCGAACAGGACGCCGATGCGGCGTCGCGCTGTTTCGGTGCGGCGACAGTCACGCTCTGTCATCCGCAAATGGTTGCGCAGTGTCTCAGCAAGGCAAACCGCGCCGCACCGGAAGAGCTGGTCGAATTCGCGATCAAGGGACTGAAGGTCTAGCCGGACTGCTTCCGGCGCAGCCAAGGGCGGCGTCGGCCTATTTTCAGGAGTGCGACTATGTTTATGCCAATTGAATTTCGCCGCCGTATTTCATTCATTGCCACCATTGCGCTGATCTCGACCCTTTCGGCGACGCTCGCCGGCTGCTCGGAAGAACAGTCCGAAACCTCTCAGATCGTGCGGCCGGTCAAGGTCATCGAGATCGCCCAGGCCGACAACGTGCGCCAGCTCAGCTATTCCGGCGCCGTTCGGGCGCGGACCGAGATGAACCTCGGCTTCCGCGTCAGCGGCAAGATCGTCGAGCGCGTCGTCAATGTTGGAGATCGCGTCAATGTCGGCGATCTTCTCGCTCGCGTCGACCCGACCGACTACGAACTTGCGGTGCGCAGCGCTTCCGCCAATCTGGATGCGGCCGAGCGTCAGGTCGAGACGGTCGAGCTTGTGCGTGACCGCGCCAAGCAACTGCTTGCCCGGAAATTCGCCTCGCAGGCCCAGTTTGACCAGGCGGTGCTGAGCTACAACCAGGCGGTCGCCACACGTGATGCTGCAAAGTCGGCACTGTCGCAGGCGCAGAACCAGGTCGTCTATACGAGCCTCGCTGCTGACCGGCCGGGCATCGTGACTTCGATCAACGCCGATGTCGGCCAGGTCGTCGGCTCGGGCACGCCCGTCGCCACGGTCGCCGTCGAAGGCGAAAAGGAAGTTCAGGTCGCAGTACCCGAAACGGAAATCAGCAACTTCAGGGCCGGATTGCCGGTCAAGGTCGGGATCTGGTCCGATGCGGGCTTGTCGCTCGACGGCACCGTGCGCGAAGTCGCCGGTAGCGCCGACCAGCAATCGCGCACCTTCTCGGTGCGCGTCAGCCTGCCGAACGACCCGCGGGTTCTGCTCGGCATGACCGCCACCATCGAAGCTTCGGCAGGCAATGGTGCGTCGCTCGTCTCGGTGCCCTTGAGCGCGCTGGCGGAGAAGGACGGCTATCCGATCGTCTGGGTCGTCGACCGCGGTACCGAAACGGTTCGCAGCCGCCCGGTCACGCTTGCAGACTTCACCGCCGATGGCGTCCGGGTCACCGAAGGCCTCAATGTCGGCGATCTCGTTGTTGCCGCCGGAACGCAGTTCATGACGGACGACCTCAAGGTGACCATCTCCAGCGATACGACGCACCAGGCTGCTGCCGCTGCCGAAACCGTCGTGCGCTGACGTCACCAGGATTGCGGAACCGAGCCGATGAGGACCTACTCTGCCGAAGAAAAACGGCCCTTCAACCTTTCGCGCTGGGCGATTGCGCATCCGAGCATGGCGCGGTTCCTTTTCGGCCTCATCATTCTTGCCGGTGTCTTCGGCCTGATGCGCATGGGGCAGAAGGAAGACCCGGACTTCACCTTCCGCGTCATGGTCGTCCAGGCCTTCTGGCCAGGCGCCTCGATCGAGGAAATGCAGGACCAGGTGGTCAACAAGATCGAGCGCAAGCTGCAGGAAACGCCGCATCTCGATTTCGTGCGCTCCTATACCCGCGCCGGCAGCGCGATCATCACGCTGCAGGTCGAAGGCGACACCAACGCAGAGCAGGTGGCGGATGCCTTCTATCAGGTCCGCAAGAAGGTCGGCGACATCTCCGGCGAGCTGCCCGAAGGCTTGCTCGGCCCCTATTTCAACGACGAGTTCGGCGACACGTTCATCACGCTCAATTCGCTGAGCGGGGAAGGCTACAGCTATCCGGAACTGAAGAAGTTCGCGATCCAGGCGCGCGACATGCTGCTGACCACGCCGGGCGTCGAAAAGGCTGTCATCATCGGCGACCAGCCGCAGAAGATCTTTGTCGACGTTTCCTCGAAGGTGCTCGCCGAACGCAGCCTGACGCTCAACGATCTGCGCAGCACCATCGCCGGCCAGAACAATATCGACCCTGCAGGTTCCGTCGACACCGGCACCCGCTCGGTGCGCATCTCCGTCGAAGGCGGTCTGGACAAGGTCGAGGATCTGAAGAACCTTCGGCTTCGCGCCGGCGGCCAGGTCACCCGTCTCGGCGATATCGCCAGGGTCACCTCGGGGCTCGAGGATCCCTATTCGCGCAAGTTCCGCTTCAACGGCCAGGACAGCGTGCAGATCGGCGTCGTCATGGCCAAGGGCTTCAAGGTGACGGACGTCGGCAAGGCGGTGGAGGAGACCTATCAGCGCTTCGAGGCGTCCTTGCCCTACGGCGTAAAGGTCGACCAGATTTCCAACCAGCCGGAAGTGGTCAAGGAAGCAGTCGGCGAGTTTATGAAGGCGCTCGGCGAGGCGCTGGCGATCGTGCTCGTGGTCTCGTTCCTGTCAATCGGCTGGCGTTCGGGTCTGGTGATCGCGATCACCATTCCGCTGGTGCTGGCTGCGACATTCGCCATCATGTACGAGCTTGGCATCGACCTGCAGCGGATTTCGCTCGGCGCGCTGATCATCGCGCTCGGACTGCTGGTCGACGACGCCATGATCGTCGTCGAGATGATGGAGAGGAAGCTGGAGGAAGGGCTCGTCAAGGTCGAGGCCGCGAGCTTCGCCTATACCTCGACCGCCTTCCCGATGCTGACCGGGACGCTGATCACCACCGCAGGCTTCATTCCCGTCGGCTTTGCGGCCTCGACCGCCGGCGAATATGTGCGTTCGCTCTTCTATGTGGTCGGCATCGCGCTTGTCGTTTCCTGGTTCGTTGCCGTCTACTTCACCCCCTGGCTCGGCAATATGCTGCTCAAGCAGCGCAGCCATGCCGGCAACCACCACGATGTCTTCGATACACGCTTCTATCGTCACCTCAGGTCGACGGTCGCCTGGGCCGTGCGTCATCGCATCATCGTTCTTTCGACGACGCTCGCCCTCTTCCTCGTCAGCCTCTGGGCCTTCCAGTCCATTCCGAAGAACTTCTTCCCGCAGTCATCGCGGCCGGAGATCCTCGTCGATCTGTGGCTGCCCGAGGGCACCAGCATCAAGGAGGTCGAAAAGCAGGCCAAGGCACTCGAAGCCCGCATGATGGACGACGAGGACAAGCGCTTCATCGCCACCTACATCGGCGAGGGCGCTCCGCGCTTCTTCCTGCCGCTCGACCAGCAACTGCGCAATCCGAACTTCGCCCAGCTCCTCGTGATGGCCAAGGACGAAGCGGCACGCGAACGGCTGATCGCCAAGATGCGTGCGATCCTCGCCGCCGACTTCCCGTCGATCCGCGCAAAGGTCGATCGCCTGTTCCTGGGCCCGCCGACCGGCTGGCCTGTGCAGATGCGCATCATGGGACCGGACCGCGATGAGGTCAGGCGCATCGCCGACCGGGTGAAGGCAAAGTTCCACGAGAACCCGCTTCTCGGCGCCGTTCACGACGACTGGCTGGAGCCGGTCCCGGGCATGAAGCTGGTGATCGACCAGGATCGCGCCCGTGCGCTCGGCGTCACCTCGCAGCGCATCCGCCAGATGCTGCAGGCGAGCGTCACCGGCGCCCCGCTCGACAATTTCCGTGACGGCGAAGAAACGGTTGCGATCGTTGCACGCGAGCCGACGGACAGCCGCAAGCTCCTGAGTTCGGTCGACTCCATCTACATTCCCACGGACTTCGGTGGCTTCGTTCCGCTTTCGCAGGTGGCCAAGG
>NZ_JAEPRP010000194.1:0-4785 GCF_016652895.1 Ensifer sp. SSB1 | reverse complement strand
TGCCCGTACTCGAACAGGGCATCGAATGGCGGCGCGACCGCCTGCCGACGATCACCGTGCGCGGCACCCTGCCGGATGGCGTGCAGCCGAACGACGTGGCGATGAAGATATTCGGCGACATGCAGCCGCTGCGCGACAGCCTGCCTGCCGGATACAGCATCAGCATCCAGGGTGGGGCGGAAGATTCAGCCGAAAGCCAGGCCTCGATCGCCGCCAAGGCGCCGATCATGATCGGTGTCATCGTCGTGCTGCTGATGATCCAGCTCCAGCATTTCGGCAAGGCGATGCTGGTGCTTGCCACCGGGCCGCTCGGCATCATCGGTGCGGCTGCATCACTGCTCATCAGCGGCGCGCCCTTCGGCTTCGTCGCGATCCTCGGTGTCATCGCTCTGCTTGGCATCATCATGCGCAACTCGATTATCCTCGTCGACCAGATTGACCAGGACATTGCCGCCGGCATGGATCGCGCCGAGGCGATCATCGGATCTGCCGTCCGTCGCTTCCGCCCGATCACATTGACGGCTTTGACGGCGGTGCTGGCGCTGATCCCGATCTCCCGCGGCGTCTTCTGGGGACCGCTCGCCTACGCCATGATGGGCGGCATTCTGGTCGCGACGGTGCTGACCATTCTGGTGCTGCCGGCCGGCTACGCGCTCTTCTTCGGTCGTGAGCCCAAGAAGAGCGCCACGGAACCGGAGCAGGCGGATGATGCGAATGCGAATGCAGACGCCGAGGTCGAGGAACCGATCATCTATCCCCCGGCCGTGGCGGCGGAATAGCGCCACGGCCCGATCAAACCGACCCTGTTAAAGCCGCGCAGGGTCAGGCCGTGACATACATGGCCTGACCCTGAGCCAGATATTGGAACAGCTCGTAGCCCATCCAGATGTAGCCGCGACGTCCGTTCCACTCGCAGCCCCAGTCCTCTCCAAAACTGTTCTGAATGAGGATCGCCTGCTGCCCGTCGTCGTAGCCGATGATCAGCATGCAATGGCCGACATTCGGCACCTTGTTGAGCGGGGTGGCCATCGGGCCGGGGCCTTCGTACTGCATGAAGCCTTCGTTGAGCGACGTACCGTAGCAAAGCGCGCCGCCGCCGGCGATGATCGTCTTGATCGCGTCGAGGTCGCCGGTTTCGACGAAGGCCCAACCGGGAATCTTGAATCTGGCATCGACGGCGGCGTCGGGATCGGAGCTCGACCAGAGCCCGGGGCAGTTCGGATAATAGGGCGCTGTTTGCCAGTTGGGCGTGCCGCCTTGCATGAGCAAGTTGAGGTAAGAGGCGAGCCGCGATCCCGCACAGCCCTGCTGGCCGTAACTTTTCATGACTTCGATATAGATATGGGCGGGGCTTGCCTGCTGCACTGTACCGGATGGGACTGGCCGGCAGCCGCTGCCGCCGTGTAGGTGGCAAGGCCATAGGTCGAAGCCCAGGCGGCGCAACTCCCGGGACTACCGACATGGCGTGGCGTGCCCTGCGCCTTCGGAGGCGGGAGATATTGCGGGTAGACGGTCGCCGAGGTCGGGAGTGCCAAAGGCACCGGCGGTCGGACGAGCGGACCATCTTCACGGATAGTGGGATCAAGCCGAGATCGAGAATTGCTTCATGCACGGACATGTTGGCCTCCTGCCGGCAGCTCCGGCTGCGTGGGTTGAAGGGATGGATGTCACTGGGCAGGTTCCGGCAGCTCGCGGGCGTTTCAAGGCGTGCTCGGGCCAAGCGACGCCCCGGAGAAGGATCGCCGCAAGCTCTGTTTCAATCGATGCACGCGTGGGCAGTGTAGCGGAAATATGCACGCCTAGTATCCTGGGTTTGGCGGGGTAATCCCGGAATGGATGACCCGGTTCCCAGATCTATATGCGAAATGTGTATTTCATCATTGACTTTAATTGGAACATGCATTCCATTTCGGTGAGTTGATCATTGTTCTTAGGGGGGAGTCTCCGAATGAGGAAGTTGCTGTTTGCTGCCATGCCGGTTCTCTTGGCCGGTACCGCCCATGCCGAGAATATCGGCATCACCATCGCGCGGTCCGATAGCGCGTTTCTGACGATCCTGCGGCAGGGCATGGAGGATCGCGCTGCCAAGCTGGAAGGGGTCTCGGTTCAGGTCGAAGACGCCCAGAACGATCCCAGCAAGCAGATGGATCAGGTGCAGAACTTCATTTCCTCCGGCGTCGACGCGATCGTCGTGGTCGCCGTCGATGGCGACAGCACGCCGGCGCTGACGAAAATGGCGAGCGCTGCCGGCATCCCGATCGTTTACGCCAACCATCCGCCGGCCGATGTCGATACGCTTCCGCAGACCGCCGCCTTCGTCGGTTCGAACGAGATCGATTCCGGCACGCTGGAAACGAAGGAAGTCTGCCGGCTGCTTGGCGGCAAGGGCGCGGTCTATGTGCTAATGGGGCCCCTCAACAACCATTCGTCGCTGACCCGCACCAAGGATATCCACGATGTCATCGCCACCGATGACTGCAAGGGCATGAGTGTGATCGAGGAGCAAAGCGCCAACTGGGATCGCCTCGAGGCCAGCAACATCATGACCAACTGGCTTTCGACCGGACGCGAGTTCGATGCCGTCATCGCCAACAATGACGAGATGGCGATCGGCGCGATCCAGGCGATGAAGGCAGCAGGCACGGACATGTCGAAGGTCGTCGTTGGTGGCGTCGACGCCACGCCAGACGGCCTCGCCGCCATGGCTGCCGGCGACCTCGACGTCACCGTCTTCCAGAACGCGATTGCCCAAGGTGCGACGGCCATGGACGCGGCCGTTGCTCTGGCGCGCGAGGAGAAGACGGAGCGTCAGATCTGGGTGCCGTTCGAACTGGTGACGGCGGCCAACATGAAGGACTACGCAAAGGCGAACCAGTAGGCCGCACCGCCGGAAGCAGCATTAGCGGCTTCGCTGATAAAGAAGTCTGCAGGCCGCAGCGTGCGGCCTGCCACAACCCTCCCGCATCAGAAGTCGATGTCGTCTGACCGTTCCGCCCAGCCTTCGCCGCAGCCGATTGCCGATCTTCAGATCGCGATCGCGGCTTTTGTGGCGGGTGCCGGGTGGCTCTTCTCGATCCACGCGCTTGCGGAGCTTCCGCCGCTCCTGTTTCTCGGCAGCCGCTTCGTCATCGCCGGTCTGCTGATCGGCTTCCTGGCAAAGTTCCCGTCCGTGGCCGATATCGGCAGGACCGTGCGGCTGCTGCTCCCCGGTGCACTCTCATTTGCGGTCGCGATGATGGCCTGGATCTTCGGCCTGAAGCACACAACCAATCCCGGCGTCGCCGCTTTCATCTCCTCGACCGGTAACCTGCTGGTGCCGGTTTTCGGACTGCTCCTCTTCGGTTGGCCGGTCGGGAAAAGGCTCTGGATCTCGATCACGATTGCACTTGGGGGAATGGCGCTTTTGTTTCTTGGGCCTGACGCTCGCGTTGAGGCGGCCCATGTCTACTTCGTTGTCTCGGCGTTGCTCTGGGCAGCGAGCATCGCGCTCGTCAAACGCAACTCCGCGAAGGTCGGCCCTGTGGCTGCAGCCGCCGTCCAGCTGGTGGTATCGGGCGTGGTCATCCTTGCGGTCTCGTTGCTCGCGGAGAGGATGCCGACCGCCATCCCCTCGGTGGAGATCTGGGGCTGGTATCTCGCGAGCATCCTGATCTCGACCTGCCTGCGCTTTGTTCTTCAATTTCGCGGGCAGCAGATGATCTCCGCGGCGCGGGCGTCGGTCATCATGTGCTGCGAACCGGTCTGGGTGCTGCTTTTTTCGCTGGCATTCCTCGGGACGCCGCTCGGCCTTTCCCAGATGCTCGGCTGCGCGGTCATTTTGTGCGCCATGGTCAGCCAGGTTGTGTTGCCGTCAAATCGCCCGCCTGAAGCTCCTGCTCCACAATAGCGCCAAGCGCTTGCGCTGCCATGGTCGTCCCGGCCGTCACGGGTCACCGTGGCGACCAGTTGCGTTCAGGGCCGGCGATCGTTCGCAATTGCTTAACCGAATGACGAAAAGCACCAATTTCTAAGGGTTGTCCGTTGGCCGTTTGCGCCCAATCTTCTCCGGCAGCCGGAGCGATAGACAGAATCGCGAATACGCTCTGGCGCTTGTCGAACCCGGCAAGGCAGTGAGTGAGAACGGTTTGAATGGTCCTTAATCACCGCATCACACGCATCACCGTCGGCATCCTTCTTCTGACGCTTGCCGTCGTCGTGCTTCTGCCCGGGTTGACCGGCTTTACCAGCCTCGACGGCACAGTGAATGCACGCTTTGCGCCCATCAATGCCCCGATCGACGGCGAAATCGGACAGGCGCCGCCGCGGATCGGAACACCAGTTTCCGAAAACGAGACACTTCTGACGATCCGCAATGATCGGGTCAATCGGGCGATTCTTGCTTCGCTGCAGGCGGAAGGAAAGACCGCGGCCGATCGAGTGACCGCACTTGAACGGGAACGGGACGAACTCGTCGCGTTGCGCAACCAGCTCGCCCATCGGCTCGAGAAATTCAAGAATGCCACCATTGCCAGCCTGGAACGCGAAATTCGCATCCTGCAGAAGCGGGTCGAAGTGTCACGCGCGCAGGACGTCGTTGCGAGAGTAGACCTGGACAGGCGGCAGGAGCTGGAATCCAAGGGGATCTTCACACGAAAGATGGTCGAGGCGGCAGCGGCCGCCGGCGCTGCCACGGGCGGCGAGGTCGAGATCAGCAACCTGTCGCTCGAACTGCTCGAACAACGTCTGACGGCGCTGCGACAGGGGATCTTCATCGTCGGCGATGGCCAAAACGACGTGCCCTATTCG
>NZ_JAEPRP010000193.1:0-13432 GCF_016652895.1 Ensifer sp. SSB1 | reverse complement strand
TTCCAACTTGTGCCCTCAGGAGAGGGTAGAGGTTGGAACACCATCATTGGACAATGTGGTAGGTTTGAGCGTCGGCGCCTTCGCCATGCCCCAGGAACTGAACTAGGGCAGATAGTAGGTCTTCCGCCATTGCCCGATTTAGCATGACGTGGATCAGTTGGTCGCCGTCTCCCATAAGCTCAAGGCGACCGAGGAGCGGGTCTTTGGAGACCACGTCGATGTGGTTGCCTTGGTATTCTGCGTCGATCGAGTATTCGTCGTCGCCCATGCCGTCACCATCCCATGCAGTTGTCGCAGATAGGGTTATCTGGGTCGGTTGCTTCCCATAAGGGCATTGGGGTTCGACAGTGCAGACATATCGTGTCCGTCCGTGGCTGCCATGATTTGAGCCACGCCTCATTTCTTTCCTCTCGCCGTTTGATGGCGTTGTCACGTCGTTTCAACCCGGCTGCTCGTTCCTTGTCAGTGAAGCCACTCATTGCCCCCTCCATGGCTAAGGCCAGCAGGATTGCGCAGGCATGTAATATAAGCAAGTGGTGAAATGATGCGTCCGCAACCGCTAGCAGCAAATGTCCGACGACATCACCTCACCAGCGTTCGCGCCAGCCGAAGACATGCCAGACTGGGTAGAGGCAACGTTCCTCGATCTTGGTGTCTCCGGTTCACAATCCGGACCACGCTCATCTCGCTCACGCTGACATCGGCTTCCTCGGGACCATCGTCGGCAACAGCAAGAAGGGCCGGCGTGTCATCGGCCAGTGTGAGACAGGATCTCCACAAGGCGCGATGGGCAAGTGGTCCCGCGCTCGTGCCGAGATGCAGGTCAAGCAGTGGTTCGGCCATGTCCCGGATTTCATCATCACGCTGGACGCCGATTACTGCCGAGGCTGTGGTGACGCCGAGTTCATGGCGCTGGTCGAGCGCGAGCTCTATCACGCTGCGCAGGACGTCGATGCATTCGGCGCCCCGAAGTTCAGCCGATCGACTGGCCGCCCAGTCTTCGTCATCCGTACACACGAGGCGTTCGCCGGAGTAGCCAGACGTTGGAGTGCTGCTGGCGTCCGGGCCACGGTCGCAGCCGACCAGAAACCCGAAATCGCCAGAGTGCAGAGCGCGCATGCATGCGGCGCCTGCCAGCTTCGAACCGCTTAGTCCTTATCCGACGTCGCCGACATGTCGCGCAAGACTGCTTCCGCCGCGACTTCGGCATTGCGTCTTGAGCCCGAGATGGTTCCGGATTTTACGAGCTGCTTGCCATCAAGCAGCAGCTGCCAGTTCCATGTGTTCAGGCCGCGTCCTTGGATGCGGAGTTTCAATCTATCGGGATCGTACTTCGTCACGGCTTGCTACTTTGACGGACTTTCACAGAGCAAAGGCCAAACCAAAACTAGACGATGAGGTCAAGAGCTACATCATTCAGGCTCTGGCATGTTTCGACATGCCCGCCCGTGGTCGCTTGGCATTCAAGAAGGGTTAGGACTTGATGTCAGGCTGTCCAAGCGTTGCCAGCGTCTTCAGCTTCGCCAGTGTCTCGCGCAGCGCCCGGTCGAGCCGCTTGTCGCGGCGAAGCACCAGGGCGAAGCGGCGCGAGAGCGGCGGCGAGAGCGGGCGCACCACCAGCCGGTCCCGGTCGGCGGCGCGCAATGCTATTTCGGGGACGAGGGCGGCACCCAGGCCGACGGCGACCATTTCCTTGATGGCATCGACGCTGCCGAGCGCCATCATCGGCCTGGTTGCGCCACCGCCTGACGCCAGCCAGTCATCGGTGATCCGACGGGTGTTGGCGCCCGGTTCGTAGAGGATCAGCGGTCGCTCGGCCAGAATCTCCGGCGTGACGATTTCGGGCAGGTCTGTTCCGGCCGGCGCAATGGCGGCGAAGCGCTCGTCGAAGAGCGGCGTGACCTCGAAGATGCGGCCGGAAACGGGAAGGCTGACCAGCCCGATATCGAGCAGGTTGTCGTCGACCGACCGGACGATGTCGGCGCTGTTGCCGGTCGTCACGGTGATGTCGAGATCGGGAAAGCGGTGCTTGAGGCCGGCCAGGAGCGGCGGCAGCAGGAAGGCGCAAGGGGTGGCGCCGGTGCCGAGCCGCACGCGGCCGAGAACGCCCTTGGCGTGGCGTGCGACGGCCTCGATCGCCTGGCTGGTCGCAGCCTCGATGCGCTCCGCATGGTCGAGCAGTTCGACGCCTGCCGCACTCGGTCGTGCAGTGCGGCCGACGCGCTCGACCAGGCGCACGCCGAGCTGCCTTTCCAGCGCCCGCACCTGCAGGCTGATCGCCGGCTGCGTCAGCCCCAGCCGCTCGGCGGCAGCCGAGAAGCTGCCGAGCTCGGCGACCAGCGCGAAGGTCTTGAGATAGTCGAGGTTGAGGGCACTCATATCAAAGTTTCCCTTATGCTTTGGATATGAATGATAAGCTTCTTTTATGAGAAGTCGAGGCGCAAACTGTACCCATGGTTGGAAACAAAACATGGGTGTTCGACATGATCCGGGAACTCGGCCTCTATCTCGTCGCCTCGCCGCGCTCGCGGTACTGGCAGTTGCAGCAGCTCAGCGAGCTGGACGCGGAGCGCCTCGCCGACATCGGCATCACCGCGAAAGAGGCGCAGGCCGGAAGGCGCAGGGCGGATCCGCTGGCGGTGCCATCGGCCGTGAGACAGAGCCAAGCCGCCCGGGCGGGTGCGATGTGACCTTGCGCGACAAGGCGCCGTTGTCGGCCTGAACGCGATGGGCCGGATGCGTTGGGGCCAGTGCGGCCGGTCAGACGCATGGAGGGCTCGCTTCAACCCGGTTGCCGATCCCAGCTTTCGATCTTCAAGCCCGGCCAACCGGCGCGCCACCGCTCGGCCTTCCGCTCATAAATCTCGCGCGTGATCTGGGCCTTGTTGGCCCGCACGACGAGCGACATCAGGTCGGCAAGGCCAAAGGGTGCTGAGACCTCCAGCCCTTCGCGGGAAGGGCGGACGCCGATGGCGGTCGCTGTCGTCGGGAATGTCGCGATCGCCTCTTCGGCCGAGCCGTAGGGCTCGATTGGATTGCCGAACTTCTCCTCATACCAGAGGTGAACGCGCGCTTCGTTCTTGACGTCGACCCGCACGGGCAGGTCGCAGAACAGGTGTCCGATGCGGGCGGCGTGTCCGGCTTCCGCCTCTTCTGAGAGGTCGTCGCGGTCGAAATAGACGACGTCGATGTCGCTGATGCCATGCGTCGGCGACAAGCCGAAAGCGTGGTTCCAGACGGTCTGCGCGATCGCTCCAGCCACCAGCCATGCGTCCGGCAGGGCAATCTGGTTCCAATGTTCCAGGATCGGAGCGAGTAGCGGGCTCTTCCGAATGATGATCTGCAGACCCAGGTGCTGGCTCATCAGGAGGCTTTCATGCTCGAAGGGGAGGCTCAGGCGGGCGTATTCCATCGGGGGTCGAAGGCCGTCATTGGTGGCCCTGGGGCTACTGTCCACGGTGTAGTCCGGGCCCGTCACGGCATCTGCTCCAGCGTGAGGCCTTCGAGCCTCAGTTCCGCCGATGCCCGCACCGCACCACCCGAGATCCATAGGGGATCGCCGAAACACTCGATCCGCCCGTCCGAAACGACGATGCCTTCGCCGTCATTGCAGGCAACAATCGGTCGCAGCGTCGACAGGCTGTAGCGCAAGAGCGCGGGCAGGTAGCTGTCGTCGTCGCCGAGATGCGGGAAGAACTCAAAGGGCACGAGAGCAAGTGCATCGCCATCCTCGATGTCCTCGGGCCGTTCACCGATAAAGAGCGCGTCGGTCGCGATGGTCGGGGCCATCAGAATGGCGCCAGCGCTGACGCCGATGAGGATGCCGCCGGACCGCGCCCAGTCGCTGAGCTGGCCGAGCATGCCGCTGCGCTTCAACCGTTCGAGAAAACCGCCGGTGTGCCCGCCCGAGAGGTGGATGGCGTCCGAGGCGAAGAGCGCTGCGATGTCGTCTGCCGAATGCGGTTCGTCCAGATCGAAGAACAGCGCGAGATCGAGACCGAGCCGCCTGTAATAGGCCCGGCCGGCGAGGAAGAAGCTGTGGTCCGGTTCCGGCCCTGAGGCGACATAGGCGATGCGGGTTCCGACGCCGTGTGCCTCTATCATCTCCGCGAGCCTGAGGTCTATCGCCGAGCAGGCGGGGAAGATCTGGTCGCTGTAGAGGACGAGGTTGAGCATGTCTTTCCTGTCGTGATCAAGGGGTACAGCCCGGTTTTCTCGGGTTAGCCCGCGATCGCCTTCACCCGGCGGCCGTAACGCCAGATCCCGAGCCAGCTGAAATAGTTGACCAGAAGGGACAGGCAAAGCCAGAGCAGCGGGGTGAGGTCGTCACCGCCTTCGAACTGACCGGCAAATCGCACGACGCTGATCAGCGACAGTCCGCCGAGAAGGATGCCGAGCAGCCAGCTGTAGGGCCGCCAGAACCCGAAGGGAGGGACCTGCAGGTCAAAGGCGTAAGCGACTAGGCCGACCGCCGTTGCCAGCGCCATGATCAGGCTGATGCCGCCGAGGATCTTGATCCCGTATGCCATCTCGTCCCACAGGCCCAGGAGCAGCGTCGCGCCTATGACCAGGCCGAAGGCGAGGCTGAGCACGTAGAAAATTGCAAATGCCTTCCACATCGCGAATCATCCTGAAACTGCGTTGGTACCAGCTTGGGTGGTGACGGGCGCCTTGTCTATCGTTCGGCGGTCGACGCTGTCGCAAGGCCTTACGCCTCGAACGGCCTGCATGCCGCCGGCTCGCGCATTCGTTCACCGGAGTGCATGGTGCGCCGACGTTCCGCCGTTAGCCCATGACGGCCGGCCGCCGCTCCATGCGGCGGCCATAGCGCCAGACGCCGAGCCAGCCGAAATAGTTGAGAAGGAGCAGGAACAACAAACCGAGGGAGGCCGACAGCAGGCCTTCGTCTCCGGGCTGGGGGCTGGTAATGAGCGTGACGAGATCCCAGGCATCGGCCAGCAACGTGTAGAGACACCAGCAGGCGAGAACCCAGCTGAATGGCCGCCAAAATGACAAGGGCGGGACCCTCAGGTCGAAGGCGTAGGCAAAGACGCCTATCATGGCCGCAAATTCCACGGCCAGGCCCGCATAGAACAGGGCTCGGTCGGCGGACGACAGCTGCACGGCGATTTCAGGGGGTAGCGTGACGAAAGCCGATGACAGCATGAAAATGAAAAGCAGCCCATAGAGAACTGCAAAGGCCTTCCACATCGCGATCACTATCTCCCAACCAGAATGCTTCGTCTGTCCTCAGCAGGAACGGGGTCTTGCCGCAGCATCCGCACCAACCTGAAGTAGATCCTGCAACGCCTGCCTCTACCGCGCTTGCGCCGGTTGCTGCGCCATGCGCTGTCCATAGCGCCAGACGCCGAGCCAGCTGAAATAGTTGAGAGCCAGGCCGAGGACCAGCCAGATGAGGTTCGTGACGCCAACGTCGCTTCCGGCCGGGATGGTGGCGAACATCTGTGCGAACCGCACGACGCTGAGCAGCGACACCAGCAGCTGATAGACGCCGATGAGCCAGCTCAGCGGCCGCCAGAGCCCATAGGGTGGGGCATTCAGGTTGAAGGCGTAGGCGACGAGCCCGACGGCGGTCAACAACACCATCACGAAGGCCACGGAAGCCAGGCCAAGGCCGATAGTTGACATCGGCACTGACCGGCCCGCCATGATGTAGCCGCCAAGCAGAACGCCGAACGTCGCCAACAGGCAGTAAAAAACGGCAAACGCCTTCCACATCGCGAATCATCCCCCAAGCGAGCAGTGCCTGCTATCTTGGGTCGTGTCGCGATACTTGTCTACCGTCTGACGGGCAAGAACATCGCTCTTGCCTAGTCCGCGCTCAGCGCCACCGCCGGCTGCAGGCGCGAGGCGTTGCGGGCGGGGAGGAAACCGAAGACAAGGCCGGTCAGGAAGGCGCAGGCAAAGGCGAGCGCCACCGGGCCGAGGGTGAAGGACACGGGCATGCCGAACTGTCCTGCAAGCGCGCCGGTGCCGAGCCCGAGCGCCACGCCGAGCGTGCCGCCGATCGCCGAGACGACCAGCGCCTCGATGATGAACTGCAGCAGGATATCGCGCTGGCGGGCGCCGGTCGCCATGCGCACGCCGATCTCGCGGGTGCGCTCGCTGACCGAGACGAGCATGATGTTCATGACCCCGATGCCGCCAACCAAGAGCGAGATCGCGGCGACCGAGGCGAGGAACAGTTTTAGCGTGTTCGAGGTCTCGGTGAAGGCTTCGCGCACGGAGGACATGTTGGTGATCTGCGTGTCCTGGCGCTTATGGCGCTGGTCGAGCAGCGCCTGGATCGTCTGCTGGGTGATGTCGATCGCCGACCCGTCCTTCACCTGAACGGTGATGGTGCGGATATTGCGCTGGCCGAAGAGGCGGATGCTGCCGGTGGTCAACGGCACCAGCACAACGTCGTCCTGGTCGTTGCCGAAGGAGGTGGCGCCCATTTCGGCCATCACGCCGATCACCTGGAAGGGGATCTTGTTGACCAGCACATATTGCCCGATCGGGTTGTCGCCATCAGGGAAAAGCGTTTTCACGACTGTCTGACCCAGAACGCCGACCGGCGCATAGGTGTCCATGTCGTTCTGGTTGATGAACTCGCCCCTGGCCATCTTCCAGGATTTTGCCGTCGTAAACTGCGGCACGGTGCCGTTGGCGGTGGTCTGATAGTCGATATTGCCGCGGCGAAGGGTGACGGAGCTCGTCATCTCCGGCACGGCGAAGGCGACGTTCGGCACTTCGAGGATCGCATCGGCATCGGCTGGCACCAGCGTCACGTTGCTGCCGCCGGCGCTGCCGCGGAAATTCGCCATGCTTGGCCGCACGACCAGCAGGTCCGAGCCCATCGACGAGATACGGCTCAGAACAGAATCCTGCGCGCCGGTGCCGATCGCCAGCATCGCGACCACGGAGCCGACGCCGATGACGATGCCGAGCAGCGTCAGGATGGTGCGGAAGAGATTGGCCTTCAGCGCCCGAAACGCCATCTTGACGGCTTCGGTGACGTCGGCGATCGCGGCCGAGCCTTCGCTGACATGACGGGCGAGCGCGGCCGCACCCTCGGCATTCACACGCGCTTTCTTGGCGCGGTCGGCGACGATGCGGCCGTCATGGATCTCGATCAGACGGTCGGCCTGTTCGGCGACCTCGCGCGAGTGGGTGATGACGATGACCGTGTGGCCCTGGTCGTTCATGTCGCGGAGCAGCGCCATCACGTCGGAGCCGCTTTGGCTGTCGAGCGCGCCGGTCGGCTCGTCGGCAAGGATCACGCGGCCGCCGTTCATCAGTGCGCGGGCGATCGAAACACGCTGCTGCTGGCCGCCGGACAACTGGCTCGGCCGGTGGTCGAGCCGCTCGCCGAGCTTCAGTGCCTCCAGGAGCGCCTCGGCGCGGTCGTGCCGGTCGCGGGCCGACATGCCGGCATAGACGGCCGGTACTTCGACATTCTCCTTCGCGCTGGCCGTCGGGATGAGATTGTAGCTCTGGAAGACGAAGCCGAAGGTGCGACGGCGCAGCGCCGCCAGTTCGTCGGTGTCAAGGTCCGCGACACTTTCGCCGTCGATCAGGTAGTCGCCGCCGGTCGGCTGGTCGAGGCAGCCGAGAATGTTCATCAGCGTCGACTTGCCGGAGCCGGACTGGCCGACGATCGCCACGAACTCACCCGCTTCGATATCGAGCGAGAGGCCATGCAGGACCTCGACGGCGAGATCGCCGTTGAAATAGGTCTTGCTGACGTGTTTGAGCGAAATGAGCGGGGACAAGGCCATTCTCGGGAACCGCCTCAGAACATCGGCGGCATGCGCATGCCGCGCTGGCTGCGGCTGTCACGGGCGTTGCTGCCGCTGCCGGAACCGGTGGTCACGACGATCTTTTCGCCTTCCTCCAGGCCGCTCCTGATCTCGGCGCTGACGCGGTTGCGGATGCCCACTTCGACTTCGCGGGTTTCGAGCGCACCGGAGGCGGTGACGACGGTCACCTCTGCCTTGCGCGGCTCGCCGCGGGCGCCATCCGTCTGGTTACCCCTCTGGCCGTCGCGCCGGCCGCTGCCCTGGCCCGTGGCTTCGCCGGTGCCTTTGGCCGGGTGGCTGAGCGCAGCGCTCGGCACGATCAGCACGTCCTTGGCGGCGGCCTGCACGAAGAACACTTGCGCGCTCATCGACATCATCAGTTCGCCTTCGGGATTGGGCACGTCAAAAAGCGCGTAGTAGAGCACGACGTTGTTGGCGGTGTCTGGCATCGGCTGGATCTGCCGGAGCTTGCCGACGAAACGTTTGCCGGGCTGGCCGAGCAGGGTGAAATAGGCATCCATGCCCACCTTCAGCCTGGTGACATCGGCCTCCGACACCTGCGCCTTGACCGTCATGGTCGAGAGGTCGGCGATGGTGACGATGGTCGGCGTCGTCTGGTTGGCGTTCAGCGTCTGGCCTTCCTTGGCCGGATTGGCGACGATGGTGCCGGTCATCGGCGCATAGATCTTGGTGTAGCCGAGGTCGACCTTGTCGCCGGCGAGCGTCGCCTGCTGCTTGCGGATCTGCGCCTCGATGGCGTTGACGTCGGCTTCAGCGGCGGCGAGGTCGGCAATCGCCTGGTCGAGCGTCGACTGCGCCACGCTTTTGGTTTCGACCAGATTCCGCTGGCGGTCGATATTGGCCTGCTTGAGGACGAGTTGCGCCTTCTTGGAGATGAGCTGGGCCTGAAGATTGGCAAGCTCGGCCTGGTCGATCTCGATGCGGTTTTCGATCGTTGCCGGGTCGATTTCGGCGACGAGCGCATTCTGCGTGACCTTGTCGCCGATCTCGACATGCAGCGCCTTCAACTGGCCGGAGACCTGCGCGCCGGCATCGACGGATTTGACCGCATCGAGCGTGCCGACGGCGGTGACGCTGTTTTCGATATCGCCGCGCATCACCACATCGGTCACCATGGCCGCCGTCGCCGGCTCCTCGCCATAGCGCGTCCAGCCGTAGTAGGCCGCACCCGCGACCGCGAGCACGACCGGAAGCCAAAGCCAGGAGCGCGAGCGCCGCTTGCGTTTCACCTTCTTGACCGCACCGGGAATGAAGGTGACGTTGGGGGCCGCCTCGTCGCGGGGCGTGGTGTCGGCTCGCGCCGTCTTGGCTGTCTTGTTCATCGCTTGCGCCTAACCGGCATCGTCGATGCCAAAAATGGATAGGTCAAAAATAGAAGCGAATGGACGCGGCGAAAAGCATTGAGATCATTATATTTTCGTAATCTTCCTCAGCCGCCGGACAAACAACGGGGCGTCCAGCTTTGCCGGACGCCGCATGTGTCGCTTGCGAATGACTGATCTGTCAGCCGCCCGAGCCAACCAGGGCGGCGACGTCGACGACGGCGCCGTGGTGGTCGGCAAGGCCCGCAAGCTCGGCCTCATGCAGGGCACGGGCGGAAATCGTGCCGGCCGCCGACGGCAGGTCGCGGGTGGTGCAGGCATCGGCGGCAATGGTGATGCCGTAGCCGAGATCCTTGGCGGCGCGTGCAGTCGAGGAGACGCAATTGTGGGTCATGAAGCCGGCGAAGATGACCGGCGTACCGGCCGGACCGATGATTTCGGCAAGGTTGGTGTCCGAGAAGGCGTTGGGCCGCGGCTTCTCGACGACGGCTTCGCCTGGCAGCGGGGCCAGCGCATCGACGATCGCGCCGCGATGTTGGGCCCGGTCGAACACGCCGCCGGCAGCACCGCGATGGGCGACATGGATGATCTTCGCGCCGGCGGCCCGGGCGGCGACCAGCAGTTGCCGCGCCTTTTCGATCGCCGCTTCCGGCTCGACCAGGCGCACGGGGCCGGAAAGATATTCGTTCTGGTAGTCGATCAGGACCAGCGTCGCCTGCCCAAGCGGCGGCGGGGTGAGCGTGACGCCGGCGAGCGTGAAGAGGGTTGCGGGGGCGGAATCGGACATCGGAAGGCTCCTTGTTTGTGCGGATGGTGGAGGGCGGGTCGGTGGAAGGTGGCCCTGGCGTTGGTTTGTCGAAGCGGTCTGTCTATGGGCTTGATCCTAGCGGCTGCGTCGGTGCAGAGTGATCCGAATTTTTCGGAGGGAAATCTGCATGAATGCAGGGTCATGGGCGGATCTCGAACTGCTCGATCACCTGGTGCGCGGCGCAACACTCAGCCAGGCGGCGCGCTCGCTCGGTGTCGACCAGACGACGGTGTCGCGCAGGCTTTCGGCGCTGGAGCGGCGGGTGGGCGCGGCGCTCTTCGACCGCATCGATGGCCGGCTGACGCCGACGCCGGTGCTGGCCCCGGTTGTCGAGCGGCTGAGGACGATCTCCGAGGAGGCGTCGCTGTCGCTGGCGACGCTCTTGCGGCGAACGGCGGAGCTGAAGGGCCAGGTGCGGGTGACGAGCATCGGCTTCGTCTTGAGCGCCATCCTGGCGCCGGCGCTGTCCCGCCTCGAACAGCGCCATCCGGGCCTGACGCTCGATCTCATCGCCGACAACCAGATGCTGAGCATCGAGCGGCGCGAGGCCGACATCGCCATCCGCATGGCGCGCACCGGCGAAGACACCGTGCGGGTGAAGAGCCTCGGCACGCTCCGTTTCCGGCTGTTCCGGCCGAAGGGGCAGGGAGACGGCCCTTGCCCGGTCGTGCGCTATGGCGCAGCGCTGGCGCATGTGCCGGAGATGCAGGCGCTGACAAGGGTGCGGCCGGAAGCCCGGGTGGCGCTGACCGCCGACAAGCTCGAAATCCTGATCGAGGCAGCCCTTTCGCTCGGTGCCGAACTGATGCTGCCGGAGGTTTCAGGCGCCCGTGATCCGCGTTTCGAAGCGGTGGACGAACCGGATGCCGCCGCCGAGCGTCCAGTCTACCTGATGATGCATCCCGAGCGCGCGCGAGTGCCGAGCGTGGCGGCGGTCGCGGCCTTCATCGAGGAAGCGGTGCGCGGGTGGCGGTAGGTGCGGGGGGCTGAGGAACGTTCAACAAGATCTGCCCCTCACCCTAACCCTAACCCTCTCCGCGCAGGCGGGGAGAGGGGACGTGAAGGACGGTTGCATCTTCACGTGAGGTAACTGTCGGCGAACGCGCTCGTGCCGAATGGAGCCTTCCTGCGGGATCCGCTGATGTTTGATTTTTGAGGCAAGCGGGCGCCGTATGCTTCCTTCGCCCCGCTTGCGGGGAGAAGGTGCCGGCAGGCGGATGAGGGGCACTCGTTGAACTATGGCCTAGCGAATGCCCCAATGACATCGACGTTTCCTGCGGTCGTCATTCACTGATCAAATTCGCGGCGATAAGTCCTTCATCACAGCATCGAGCGCCCCGGATGCGGCCACGTCAACGCACCGGATGTTGGCGGCTCGGGCGACCTCCAGCATCTCTCGGTTGTCGCGGACCGAGCGTTCGATGAATTTCTCGACGATCCCGGCTTTCTGCTCGTACGCTTCGTCACGGCGCGCTTCATCCATCATCCGCCGGCGCAGGAAGTCGTCATCCGCGTATAGGAACAGGGCGGTGACGCTGCCGGGGTCGAGCTCAGCCACATATTCCGGCCTCAGCGCGGCCCCTTCGAGCACAAACGGCCTTGCGACTTGGCGATGGCTGTCGATGATCTGGCGAATGCGCGGCCACATGTTTTCGTGGTGCACCTTCAGGAACCAATGGATCGTCTCGTCCGTCAGGCTGGCATAGTACTCGGTCACCTGCGGGCGCACCGACGGCCATGGCCTGCCGGGATGGCGGCCGAGCGCGTCCGTCGAGATCAGTTCACGACCGAGTAACCGTGCCAAGGTCCCGGCAAATGTCGATTTGCCGACATGCGAGCTTCCTCCAATCAGAATACCAGGGGTTGGCTGCTGCATGCGTTGAACTCCTTCACATGATCGAGTGATCTGTTTTCCCGGGTCAGGCCTCTTCGGTATGTCGCTTTCACAGCTGACGGCATTCGCGCGGGCGGCGCATATACTCAGCCCCAGGCGACGTAAACGAAGCGGGCAGGCGCAAGCGCCCCGCCAAGACCGGCTAGCCCCCAGAACCACGCAGCGATCGCGTCTCTCTCGCGCCGCGAGCGCCTGGCCACGTTGATGCAGGCCGCGACGAAGAAACTCACGACAATCAGGATGTATGCCTTGTGAACGGGCGGCACCGTCGACCTCTCTCCGGGTTGCGCCGCCAGCCTATTGGCTCTGGCTTTCGCCGTCACCGCCGAAATTTTGCCTGCTTATGAGAATCGTCTTGACGCCCCAGAGACGCTTCACTAGAAGAATGCGAACCGTACCGTACGGTACTGATCGGGAGCGAGGCGACGTGCAGATGGCTGTGGCGATGAGGGAGGCGAATGCCGGGGAGGGGCTGACGGAACGTCAGGGCGCCGTTCTCGAGCAGGCATTGCGTCTTCTGGTCGACGGCGGCGAAAAGGCGCTGACGACGGCCGGCATCGCGCGGGCTGCCAATTGCTCCAAGGAAAGCCTCTACAAGTGGTTCGGCGATCGCGACGGGCTGATCTCGGCGATGATCGGCTTCCAGGCAAGCAAAGTGCGCACGCAGGATGTTGCCGCCCGCACGCTCGATTCCGAGAGCCTGCGCGGCCATCTCATCACCTTCGCCAAGGACTTGCTGGAGGTGCTTGCCGGCGACGTGTCGCTGGCGCTCAACCGCCTGGCGATCGGCCAGGCGAGCCGCGACGGCTCCAAGCTCGGCCACATGCTGCAGGAACGCGGGCGCCGGCAGATCGGCCGCCGGGCGGCGGCGCTGCTCGAGGCCGGCCGCAAGGCAGGGCTGTTGACGTTTGACGATGCCGACGAGGCTTACGGCGCACTTTACGGGCTGATCGTCTCCGACTGGCATCTGAAGATGCTGCTCGGCGAAGAGGCCGGCGAGATGAAAAAAGGTTTTGGCCGCAAGGCGGAGCAGGCAGTTTCAGCCTTCCTCGCGCTTTACGGTACGAAAGGGTAACGGCGGGGCAATCCTCGTCTCAAGCAACTGAAAAGCAACGGGAAGGACCACAACAATGCGCGTCTATTACGATCGTGATGCCGATATCAACCTGATCAAGTCGAAGAAGGTCGCCATCGTCGGCTACGGCAGCCAGGGCCGCGCCCATGCGCTGAACCTGAAGGATTCCGGCGCCAAGGAAATCCGCATTGCGCTGAAGCCGGGCTCGGCAACGGCTGCCAAGGTCGAGGCCGACGGTCTCCAGGTTCTTTCGGTTGCGGAAGCTGCCAAGTGGGCCGACCTCATCATGATGGCAACCCCGGACGAACTGCAGGCCGAAATCTACAAGGCTGAAATCGCCGGCAACATCCGTGACGGCGCTGCGATCGCCTTTGCCCACGGCCTCAACGTTCACTTCGGCCTGATCGAGCCGAAGGCTTCGCTCGACGTCGTCATGATCGCGCCGAAGGGCCCGGGCCACACGGTTCGCGGCGAATACCAGAAGGGCGGCGGCGTTCCCTGCCTCGTTGC
>NZ_JAEPRP010000192.1:0-13627 GCF_016652895.1 Ensifer sp. SSB1 | reverse complement strand
TCTGGCCGCCGACGAAAAGCGCATGGCGCCGGCCGAAACGCTCAGCGACCGCGAGATCGCCTGCCTGCAGATGGCAGGCGACGGCCATATCAGCGAAGAGATTGCCGAGCGCATGGGCCTCTCCGTCCACACGGTCAACGCCTATCTGGGGGCGGCGACGACCAAGCTCGATTCGGTCAACCGCATCCAGGCGATCGCCAAGGCGATCCGCCTTGGTTACATCAGCTAGAACCTGGCGCGGCTGTCCGCTCCGCAAGGGTCTTGAGTACTGGCGCGTCGGAAAAATGCGGACGCGCTTAAGCGGCTCCCTCAGCTGGCGAGCGGCAATTCGTAGGACTTGATGAACTTGGCGTCCGCCAGGCTTCGCGCCAGGAAGGCGGTGTTTTCATCCGGGTCGGCCGACGGATTCTGGAAGCTGATATGGCTGATCTCGATGCCGGCCGTCTCGTTGCCGAGGGACAGGCGGACATATATGGTGACGCCACGGGGCTTGAGCTCCAGGTCGAGGACGATTTCCGGCTCGCAATCCCAATCCAGATTGTAGTTGCCGCCGAGGCCGAAGTTGACCGTGCCTGGCAGAAAGTAGAGTTCTGCCGCCGACTCGACCAGATCAGCGAGGCTGGCATAGGACTCGAACCGCAAGAGTGCGATGAAATCAGCGGCGTCGATCAGACGCAGTTCGGTCGCCACGGGGCGAATTGCTTCAGCTACGATCTGTTCCCGCTTCTCGGAGAATTCGCACTTTTTCATCGGAGTTATGTCATCCGTTTTGGTTGCGATGCATGCACCCGGTGAATGAGTTCGGCAACAGCCTTGTAAAACACCGGTGGAATCACACTATCGACCGAGACTTGTGCAAACATGGAGCGCGCAAGCGGCGGGTCCTCGAACACCGGCACACCGTTTTTCTCTGCGATCTCACGGATTTTCAGGGCAACCAGATCCTGGCCCATCGCCACGACGATCGGCGCGTCGCTTTCCTCGCGCACATAGCGCAAGGCGACGGCGTAGTGGGTCGGGTTGGCGATCACCAGCGTGGCACGCGGAACGGACGAGATCATGCGCTTGCGTGCGCGATCACGCTGCATCGAGCGCAGGCGCGACTTGACGATCGGATCGCCTTGGGCCTGCTTCATTTCCTCCTTCACCTCCTGCTTGGTCATCATCAGTTGGGTGTACCAATGGTGCCGTGACCAGAAGAGGTCGGCGATCGCCAGCACTGCGGTCGCAAACAGGATGACGATCATGATCTCGTTGAGATCGCTCGCCATCGTCGAAAACATGGTGACCGGATCGGAGAACATCAGGTCGAGCGTCGCGAAGTAATCGTCCCACAGCACCAGGACGACGACGATGGAGACGATGATGATCTTGAACAGCGATTTGCCGAACTCGACCAGTCCCTGGACACCGAAGATGCGCTTGAAACCGCCCATCGGCGAAATACGGTTCAGTTTCGGCTGGATACGGTCCAGTACTGGGCGCGGCAGGTTCTGGAAGATCGAGGAGCCGACGGCGAAATGGATGAGCTGCACGAAGGCCGGCACGAGCAGCGCGGTCGATTTCCACGCAAGATGGGTGATGAGCGCCACCACGTCCGTCGCGTTTTCCAGCCGCCACGCTTCGGGTTGCTCGAAGATGTCCTTCAAGGCCTCCGCCATGGTGCTGACGCCGTCGGCAAGGAAGAAGACGAAGAAGATGTAGATCGCGAGCGTCGAGGCGAACATTGTCGCCTCGCGGGAGAAGGGCACATTACCCTTCTCGGCGGCGTCGGAGATCTTCTTCTCGGACGGGGCCTCTGTTTTGCTGTCTTTATCCTGATCATCAGACATGAAGCAGGAAGGCTCCGGTTACATCCAGGCAGCGTTGATCGCGCTTTCTTCAGCGCCGCGGGTCTCTTCAGACGTGCAAACGTCGCTGCAAGACGTCGGGCCGCCGCATATTCCTCAAGATCGATGTCGATCCAGGGAAATGCAGTAGTGAACCGGGAAGGCAGGGCAGGCAAGCGCTGAGCCCCGGCATTCGCCAGGGCTCAACAGGAAATAAGGTGAGGAAGGTGCGCGCCGGCCGTCCGTGCGGCGGGCTGTCCGCAAGCGCGTGTCGGGTCAGGCCGCTTGCGCGTCCTTTTCCTTGAGTTCGAGCTGGCCGCTGGCGGCCAGTCGAATGGCTTCCTGGGTGATCGAACGCCGTGCGATCGCGATGTCGCGCGGGTTGATGCCGGCATCGCCCATGGCGAGGTCGGATTCGATCATGCGGCGTTGGCGTGCGCCGATCGAGGCGAGCACCGATTCGCGCAGTTCTCCCGTCGATCCGCGCAGCGCCATCGTGATGATGTCCGTCGACACGTCGTTGAAGAGTTGAACGCGGCTGCGTTGCGGCATGTAGAGCACGTCGTCGAAGAGGAAGATCTTCGGGCGCACCTTGTTGGCGGACGCGGTGCTGAGCGATTCGAGCGACGCGAGCAGGGTGTCCACTTGCGGCTTGTCGAGTTCGTTCATCACCTCGGCGATCTTGGCCGGGCCGGCGGAATTGCGTTCCGCTTCCATCTCGCCGATCATTTCCAGGACGCGTTTCTCGATGATCGCGGCCGCCTTGGAGTTGACGTCCTTCATGTTGACGGCACGCTTCAGGATGTCCGGCCGCTGCTCTTCGGAAAGTTGCAGCAGGACCTTGGCGCCAAAGCCCGAAGGCATCATCGACAGCACGTAGGCGATCGTCTGCGGGTGTTCCTTGGCAAGCTGCATCGATACGGCCACCGGATCGCATTCCTGCAGGCGGTCCCAGATGCTGGCTTCGTAGGATTGGAAGGTGGCGCGGCGGCCGAGCAGGCCGTCGACCTCGTCGGGGGTCAGGCCTTCTTCGAGGATGCTTTCGATCGCCTTGGCATTGTCCATCAGCCCGGCGCCCTCGGTGAAGAGGTCTTCGAACTCGTTGACGAGGGCTTCCAGCTCATGCGGCGGGATGGCGCGCAGCGATTGAGCCGCAGCGATGATCGACTGCAGCTCGCTCTGGGTGAAGAACTTCAAGAGCTTGCTTGCGACGCCCTTGCCCATGGCAAGCAGAACGGCCGCCGCCTTGTCCGTCTGGCTGAGCGGCCTTGATAGCGCCTGAGCCTCGAAACTTTCGAAATCCATCATGGATTTATCCTTCGCCCGATCATCGGGCTCTATGACTTCTTGCTGCCCTTGATCTCGATGAGTTTGACGCCGAACCGGGTGTCGTCGCCTTCGAGAACGGTAATTTCGCCGCGGCCGATCACCCGGCCGTTGACCATGATCTCGACCGGTTCGCCAATCCGGCGATCCAGTGCGATCGTCGCACCTTCACTCAGGTTCATCAGGCCGGAAACCTGCATGCGGCTGGTGCCGAGCACGATCTGGACATCGATCGGGATATCCATGATGAGGTCGAGATTGGCCGTCATGCCGCTTCCGGGCGGCGCGTCGATCACGGCATCAGCGCCGTCGAAGGACGTCGCGCCGAAATCCGTACCGCCGAAATCGCTCGAAGCGGAACCGCCGCCGAGATCGGCGCCGAAGTCGCTGCCGCCGAAATCGCCGCCGAATGCGTCGAGGCCGCCGGCCGGTGCGCCGAATTCGCTGCCGAACTCGGTTCCCGCGCCAATGGCTTCGCCGCCGAATTCCGAGCCAAAGGCTGCCGGCGCATCCGAATCCTGCTTGAGGACACCGCGCAGGTCATTGATCGCCTGGTCGAGTTCCATGTCTCCGACAGCGGCTTCTGCCTGTTCGTTGATGGGTGCTTTTTTGGGTGCCATGTGAGAACTATTCCAGTTGAAGCTTGCCTCAGGCATGCTGCGAGCGCGCGGCAGGCCGATTTAACTCATGATGTGGCGAAGGATGTCCTGCTCGGAGCCATGGGTATCCTTGACCCGAACCGTGTATTTCGATCCCGATCGCCCGAATTCGCAGACATAGAGATCGCGACCGTTGGCGTTGACGTCGACGCGAACGTCCTGGGCGTCATGGAAGGGAATGACGTCGCCTGCCTGCAGCCGGCTGATCGTTTCGAGCGTCAGGCTTTCGAGCCGGATGCGCGCCTCGATCGTGACGGCGGAACGGCGGACCTGTTCCTCGAGCTGCTCGGTCCATTCGGCCTTCGCCTTGCGCTGCTGGCCGCTGCCCTTCGGGAAGACGATCGTGGTCTTCAAGAGGACGCTCTGCGGGACGATGACGGAGAAGGTGGACAGGACAGGGCCGAAGCCGATCGTCATGTCGATGGCGCCCGCATGGATGTCCTCGATCATTGGATCGGCCTTGGGACGCGACACGCTGTTGAGCGGGCGTTCGACGATAGGTTCGAAACCGCCAGGCGCGTTGACGGCGGTGCGCAGCACGTCGGCGATCTTTTCGAAAAGCGGTACGGCGACGTCGATCTCGATCTGGGAAAGTGCGCGCGGCTGCGGCTCCTCGATGCCTTCAGGCTCGGCACCGAGCAACGCCTCGACGAGAGTGATGATGATCGGGCTGTCGCAGGCGACCTGGAAATCCGCGCACCAGTTGCGCAACGACACGTCGCTGATCACCACGCCGGTACCAAGGCCGGCGATCAGCTGCTGGCGGAGCCCCGTTCGGAAACCGGCATAGCCGATCGTGACGTCGAGGCCCGTCTCCGCCCGGCAGATGTCGGGCAGGAATTCGCCGAAGACCTGGCCGAGCTCAAGTGCCAGCCGGCCGATCACCTTGTCGTCGCCGAGCGCGCCGGTCATGCGCGCCAGGAGTTTCCGGTCGAATGCGTGAACGTTGGATGTTGCGGAATTCATGGGATCAAGCCGCCTTGCTTTCGCCGCCGCCGCCGGGGTTCATCATTTCCTGCTCGACCGCATCGATCGACGGACGCTCGTAGGCCGAGATGGTCTTGCGGCCGTATTCGAGCGCAACCTGCGGCACCGAACCGTTCATGTAGGCAAGCAGCGTCTGCTTGACGATGATGTAGAGGCGGTTCTGCTTCTCACGGACGGACTTGATGTTGGCGACCAGCGGCGCGACGATCGAATAGGACAGGAACACGCCAAGCAGCGTGCCGACGAGTGCGGCTGCGATCTTGGCGCCGAGAACTTCCGGCGCCTCGCTGATCGCGCCCATCGCCTTGATGACGCCGAGAACGGCCGCGACGATACCGATGGCTGGAAAGGCGTCGCCCATCGTGTTCAGCGCGTGATAGCACTTCATCTTGTCGTGGGTGATGGTCTGGATTTCTTCGTCCATCAGCGCTTCGATCTCGTGCGAACGGGCATTGCCGATGATGATCAGGCGCACGTAGTCGCAGATGAAGGCGGTCAGTTCCTTGTTCTTCAGAACCGTCGGCGCTGCCTGGAAGATCGAGGATTCTTCCGGGTTGTCGATGTGGCTTTCGATCTCGTTGCGCGACTTGGTGCGCAGGTCCCGCATCAGCGAATAGAGAACGCCGAGCGTGTCGAGATATTCGCGCTCCTTCGGCACCCGGTGGCGAAAGGCTTCACCCAGCGCCTTGCCGGTATCCTTCACCACCTTCATCGAGTTGGCCATGATAAAGCCGCCGATGCCGGCACCGCCGATGATCAGCAGTTCGAAGGGCTGGTTGAGGACCTCCATGTGGCCGCCCATGGCCAGATAGCCGCCGAGAATACAGCCGAACGTCACAAGAAGCCCGATGATGATGTTCATTTTCGATACCTGTCGCGATCTTATTTTCCACAAACGGGATACGGTTTCATGCTTGCGTGAGGCTGGCCGGTACGGGCGATGGGAGCATTCATCGGAACAGGTTCGCGCAAGGCTATCCGGTCAGGATTTGGCAAGGCAGGGCGCATGCTCTGTCTGTGTCATTCCGGCAGGGGCAAACCGATCGTGACCACGACCTATACGAGCTACAAGCTGATAACGGCCGACTTGAGCAAGTCGTTGGCCCGTGTTGCCGAGCAGCCGGATGTGGCCCGCGAGACGGAGTACTACCTGTCGAAAATCGGCGACGTCAAAACGATCGACGACTTCTTTGCCGATAGCAGGCTCTACAACTACGCCATGAAGGCTCACGGCCTCGAAGACATGGGCTATGCCAAGGCTTTCATGCGCAAGGTGCTGACCGAAGGCATCGACAAGGACGACGCCTTCGCCAACAAGCTGACCGACAACCGCTACAAGCAGCTCGTCGAATCGCTGAATTTCGCCGCTCACGGCGCGGCCGCCACATCCTTCGATCGCGCACAGAAGGGCGTCGCCGACAAATACGCCCGCCAGACGCTGGAGCAGAATGCCGGCGAAGAGAATGCCGGCGTGCGGCTTGCCCTCTATTTCTCGCGCATGGCGCCGACGATCAGCAGTGGTTATGAGATCATCGCCGACGAGGCGCTGGCCCAGGTGGTGCGCACGGCGCTGCAACTGCCTGACGAATTCGCCGCGACCGATGTCGATCGTCAGGCCGAGGTCTATGAAGAAGCGATCGATTTCAAGGACTTCCAGAGCCCGAGCAAACTGACCGAGTTTCTCGACCGATTCGCGGCGCTCTGGGAAACTAAAAATTCAACGGACGGTTATGATCCGCTCGCAGTCTTCGGTTCTTCGAGCGGCTACGGCATCTCTTCCGATCTTCTCCTGTCCATCAACAGCCTGAAACTCGGGGGACGCTGAACGTGCAGACCGGTCTTTACGTCGCGATTTCGTCGCAGATGGCGCTCGAAAAGCGCCTCAACACACTTGCCGACAACATCGCGAATGCCAACACCGTCGGTTTCCGTGGCACTGAAGTGAAGTTCAACCAGATGCTCGGCGATACGAAGCCGACAAAGGTTGCCTATGTCAGCAAGGGCGAGGAATTCCTGAACACCAACAACGGTTCGCTGACGCGCACCGGCGGGGCGCTCGACTTCGCCGTCAAGGGTGACGCCTGGTTTCAGATCGAGACGCCGGCTGGCCCGGCCCTGACGCGGGACGGTCGCTTCACCCTGACGGATGCCGGCGAACTCGTCACGATCCGCGGCTATCCGGTGCTCGATGCCGGCGGCGCGCCGATCCAGCTCAACGGCAATGGCGGTGAAATCACCGTCGGGGCCGATGGCGCGCTCCACCAGAACGGTGTCGCTGTCGCCTCGCTCGGCCTCTATCAGGCCGATTTCAGCAACGGCTTCGTGCGTCTCGACAACAGCGCCGTGCAGCCGGCGATGCAGCCGGAGGCAGTGGTCGACCGTTTCGACGTCGGCGTGATGCAGGGCTTCCTCGAGGAGTCGAACGTCAACGCCATCCAGGAAATGTCGCAGCTGATCATGGTCACGCGCGCCTTCGACAACATCACGTCCCTGTTGCGTGACAGCGAAGGATCGCTCGAGGAAGCGGTCAAGACGCTCGGCGGCAGTCGCTAATTTCTGACGGATACCGGCATGCAACGCGAAGGCCTGAAGACAAGCACGGGATCGACCTCTCTGGCAGCACTTGCCGGCCTCGTCGAGCGCTATGCAAAGCCCGAATTCTCGATCGCCCCCGGCGGTCACGTGCAGACGATTTCGCCCGGTCACTATACGGTGACCGGTCTGTCGCGGCATGTGCGGCTCGGTGATTTCGTCGCCCACAAGAGCGTCACCGGAACGCATCTCGGTGAGGTGGTGCGGGTTGAGCCGGAGCGGGTGGTCGTCTGCCCGATCGAGCCGGGCGATCCGATCGGCATCCATGACACCGTGATCCGCAAGGGCGCGTTCCGCGTCGCGCCGACCGATCAATGGTGCGGCCGCGCCATCAATGCACTCGGCGAGCCGATCGATGGTCTCGGGCCGCTGCTGCAGGGCGACGTGCGCCGTTCGATCTCCAACACCGCACCGCCGTCGATGAGCCGCAAACGGGTCGAGAAGGGCTTTCTTACCGGCGTAAGGGCGATCGACATCTTTTCGCCTCTCTGCCTTGGCCAGCGCCTCGGCATTTTCGCCGGCTCCGGTGTCGGCAAGTCGACGCTTCTTTCGATGCTGGCGCGCGCAGACGCCTTCGACAAGGTGGTGATAGCGCTCGTCGGCGAGCGCGGCCGCGAAGTGCGCGAATTCATCGAGGATACGCTCGGCGACAATCTCGCGAAGTCCGTCGCCGTGGTGGCAACCAGCGACGAAAGCCCGATGCTGCGCAAGATGGCGCCGCTGACGGCCGTCACCATTGCCGAGCACTATCGTGACAATGGCGACAATGTGCTCTTGATCGTCGACAGCGTCACCCGCTTCGCTCACGCGATCCGCGAGGTCGCGACGGCTTCCGGCGAGCCACCGATCGCCCGCGGATACCCGGCCTCGGTCTTCACCGAGTTGCCCCGTCTGTTGGAGCGCGCCGGTCCCGGCACCGAAGGCTCGGGCACGATCACCGCGATCATCTCCATCCTCGTTGATGGCGACAACCACAACGATCCGGTCGCCGACTCGACCCGTGGCATTCTCGATGGCCACATCGTGCTCGAGCGCAGCCTTGCGGAAGAGGGGCGTTACCCGCCGATCAACCCGCTCGCATCGATTTCGCGTCTGGCGCGCAAGGCCTGGACGCCGGATCAGGAAAAGCTGGTGGCGCGCCTGAAGGCGCTGATCCACCGCTTCGAAGAAACCCGCGACCTTCGCCTCATCGGCGGTTACCGCCCCGGCGGCGATCCCGACCTCGATATGGCGATCAAGCAGGTGCCGGTCATCTATGACGTGCTGACACAGACCGCCGGCGAGCGCCCGGCGCAGGACGCATTTGCCGATCTCGCCAATGCCTTGAAGGCGGCAGCGATGGGCAATCAACCGGGCGCGAGAGCGAGGTGATGGCGGTGACCGATTACGAAGCGGACGAAATGGTTCATCAGCGCAAGCGCACCAGCCGCATGCCGATGACCGACAAGTTCCTGGCCGCGACCGGTGTCGCGCTGGCCGCCTTTGCGACGTTCTTTCCCTGGTATGCCTTTTTCCATCAGGACAAGTTCACCATGCCGCCGCTCTGGCAGGGATCGACCCGCGATCTGCCGGAGCGTGCCGCCCGCAACGTCGTTTCGGTCTCGCCGCTGGCAATGCCCGACGGCGACGGCGAGACGCTTGCCGCGATCGACCAGTTGACGACGGCGACCGTGCCCGGCATCGGCGATGGCCCAGGCCCGGAAGGGGCTGCCGCGGAAGAGGGACTTTCGCAGCCCTTCCCCGGCAAGTCGGGCTTCAAGCTGATGCATGTCGCTAACGGCCGGGCGCTGATCGAGGACGCGAGCGGCATGTATATCGTGCGCATCGGTTCCGTCCTGCCCGACAACACGCGTCTTGCCACGCTCGAGCAGCGCGATGGCCAGTGGGTGATGATCACGTCGTCCGGCGAAGTCTACCAGGCCAACTGAGCAAGCCCCACATCGTCTGAGCTGACGGCCGCGTATCTCTTGAGATGCGCGGCGCGCTGCTCTTTGCCCCGCCGGCCGGCAGCGGGACGCAAACGTTCCTGTCGCAGCTGCGTCCGACGAAAGTCCCACGCAAGATTACCGGCCTAGGTTCGCATCACCAAGCATGGAGCTTTTGATGCAACCGATTCAGCTTTTCGAACTCGCGTCCCGGCAGGCCCAGTGGCTGACCGTTCGCCAGAACGTGGTGGCCGGCAACATCGCCAATGCGAACACGCCGCACTACAAGGCGAAGGACGTCAAGCCGTTCGAAAGCGTGCTGCAGGACACCGGCATGCAGATGGCTGCGACGAACAAGGCGCACTTCACCGACGGCCTCCAAGCCTCGCAGGTCGCCGAAGTCGGCATGGTCGACGGGGTACAGATCCAGCAATCCGGCAACAGCGTCGCGATTGAGCAGGAAATGATGAAGACCGGCGAAATCAAGCGCGACTACGAGCTTAGCGCCGGGCTTGTGAAGGCGTTTCATCGCATGATGCTGATGACGGTACGGAAGTAAGAACCATGGATCCATTGACCTCAGCCCTCAAGGTATCGGCCTCGGGCCTCCAGGCGGAATCGACCCGCCTGCGTATCGTCTCGGAAAACATCGCCAACGCGCGCTCGACCGGCGACACGCCGGGCGCCGACCCCTACCGCCGCAAGACCGTCAGCTTCGCCGCCGAAGTCGACCGGGCAAGCGGCGCTTCGCTGGTCGAGATCGAACGGCAGGGCACTGACGATTCGGATTTCAACATCGAGTTTGATCCGGGCAATCCGGCCGCCGACGAAAAGGGCATGGTCAAGTTGCCGAACGTGAACATCCTGGTCGAGATGGCCGACATGCGCGAAGCCAACCGCGCCTACGAGGCCAACCTTCAGACCATCAAGCAGTCCCGCGATCTGATTTCCCAGACAATCGACCTGTTGAGAGCCTCGCAATAATGATCGATGCAGTCAAATCCCTCGGCGCGTTCTCGGTCACCAAAGAGACCGACGGCACCCGTTCCACATCTTCCTCCTCGTCGATCTTCGGCATGCCGGCCGCCACGCCGGGCGTGCCGCAGGGGCAGAGCTTCGCCTCGGTCCTCGGGGATATGGCGACCGATACCATCAACGCGATGAAAAAGGCCGAGGGCGCATCGCTCGACGGCATTCGCGGCCAGGCAAACACCCGTGAAGTTGTCGATGCTGTCATGAATGCAGAACAGTCGCTCCAGACAGCAATCGCCATCCGCGACAAGGTGGTTACCGCCTACCTCGAAATCGCGCGCATGCAGATCTGAAGGAACGAGACATGAAGGCCCTTTCCATTGCCGCAACCGGCATGAACGCCCAGCAGCTGAACCTCGAAGTGATCGCGAACAACATCGCGAACATCAACACGACCGGTTACAAGCGCGCGCGCGCCGAATTCTCCGATCTGCTTTATCAGACCGAGCGCGCCCAGGGCGTGCCGAACCGTTCGAACCAGGCAATCGTTCCGGAAGGCGCGATCATCGGTCTCGGCGTTCAGACGGCTGCCGTGCGTAACCTGCATATCCAGGGAAGCATGGTCAACACCGGCAACGACTATGACCTGGCCCTGATGGGCCGCGGCTGGTTCCAGGTCGAGACGCCGGACGGCGAGACGGTCTACACGCGTTCGGGCGCCTTCAACAAGAATGCGCAGGGCCAGCTCGTGACCATCGACGGTTACACGGTCGTCCCCGGCATCACGGTTCCGCAGGATGCGACGGAAATCGCCTTCACCAGCTCCGGTCAGGTGATGGTGCGCATCGGCAACGACCCCGCGATGCAGGAAATCGGTCAGCTGACGATCGCCAACTTCGTCAACGAAGCTGGTCTGGAGCCGCAGGGCGACAACCTCTTCAAGGAAACCCCGGCTTCCGGCGACGCCATCGTCGGTACGCCTGCGGACCCGGGCTTCGCCCAAATCAAGCAGAAGTACCTCGAGGCGTCCAACGTCGATCCGGTCAAGGAAATCACCGACCTGATCTCGGCGCAGCGCGCTTACGAGATGAATTCCAAGATCATTCAGGCGGCCGATGAAATGGCGGCCACGGTGAGCAAGAACCTCAGGTAACGAAAGAGGGGGCAAACATGATGTTTCGCCGATCCGCAAACATCAAGGTTTCGAAAGACGACCGCGCCTCCACGGCGCTTCGTCTGGCGGCTGGCGCTTTGCTTGCCGCCACTTTCCTGTTGCCATCGGCAACCCTCGCGGAGCGGCTGACGGCGGTGATCCCGACGCGGACGATCTATCCGGGCGAAACGGTCGACCGCAGCCGCGTCGAAGTCGTCGAGGTTACCAACCCCGATCTCGCGGATGGCTACATCAGGACCCTGAACGAAATCGATGGCAAGGTCACCAAGCGCACGCTCCTGCCCGGCCGGGTGATCCTCGCAAACGCGCTGCGCGAGCAGTACGCGGTCGAACGTGGCTCCACCGTGCGCCTCGTCTTTAGCAACGGCGGCCTGACCATCAGCGCTGCCGGATCACCGCTCCAGGATGCCGCCATCGGCGAACTGATCCGGGCGCGCAATATCGATACCGGCATCATCGTTTCCGGAACGGTGATGGCCGACGGCACTGTCCATGTGGTGGCGAAATGAAAATGCTTGCCTGCAAATGGTTCCTGACGCTGGCCGTCGCGTTCTCCGTGGCGCTGACGCCGGCTCTCGGTGCGTCCAGGATCAAGGATGTCGCCTCGCTCCAGGCTGGGCGCGACAACCAGTTGATCGGTTACGGTCTCGTGGTCGGCCTTCAGGGCACCGGCGACACCCTGCGTGCCTCGCCGTTCACCGACCAGTCGATCCGCGCAATGCTGCAGAATCTCGGCATCTCCACCCAGGGCGGGGATTCCCGCACGCGCAACGTTGCGGCGGTATTGGTGACGGCCACCCTGCCGCCCTTCGCGAGCCCCGGCAGCCGCGTCGACGTGACGGTCGGTTCGCTCGGCGACAGCACTTCGCTGCGCGGCGGCACGCTGGTGATGACCTCGCTGTCGGGCGCGGACGGACAGATCTATGCGGTCGCTCAAGGTTCCGTCGTTGTGACGGGTTTTGCCGCGCAAGGTGATGCGGCAACGCTCAACCAAGGCGTGACGACGGCCGGGCGGGTTCCCAACGGCGCGATCATCGAGCGCGAGTTGCCGTCCAAGTTCAAGGACGGCTTCAACCTCGTTCTGCAACTGCGCAATCCGGACTTCTCGACGGCAGTCGGCATGGCGGCGGCGATCAACAAGTATGCCGCCCAGCAATATGGCGGCCGCATTGCCGAGGCGCGTGACTCCCAGTCCGTGCTCGTCGAAAAGCCGAAGATGGCCGATCTCGCCCGGCTGATGGCCGATATCGAAAACATCGTGATCGAGACCGATGTCCCGGCCCGCGTCGTTATCAACGAACGCACCGGCACGATCGTGATCGGCCAGGATGTTCGCATCAACGAGGTGGCGGTGAGCTACGGCACCCTGACCGTCGAGGTTAGCGAGACGCCGACAGTGGTTCAGCCGCTGCCGTTCTCGCGCGGACGGACGGAGGTGGAGCCGAACACCACCATCAACGCGCAGTCCGATGGCGGCACGGTGGCGATCCTCAACGGGTCGAGCCTTCGCTCCCTCGTCGCCGGTCTCAACAACATCGGTGTCAAGCCAGACGGTATCATCGCCATCCTGCAAAGCATCAAAACGGCTGGGGCCCTACAGGCGGAGCTAGTGCTGCAATGACGGCAAACATCAACCCATTTCTCGGCAAGGTACGCAATCTGCTGTTTGTCGGCGCGGCCGCAGCTTCGATGCTGACGATGCCCGGCGCATTCGCCCAGGACGTCACCGCACCTCCGGCAGCCGACGCGACGCAGAACGAGATTCAGCAGTTCTGCACCAACATCGCCGACGCGGCACGCGACCAGCGGTATGTTTTGCAGCGCAAGGACCTCGAGACCTTGCAGGCAAGCATCGACGAACGCATCGCGACGCTGGAGAAGCGCCGCGATGAGTACGAGGACTGGCTGAAACGCCGCAACGATTTCCTGAAACAGGCCGAACTCGGGCTCGTCGATATCTACAAGACGATGAAGCCGGATGCGGCCGCCGGCAAGCTCGAAATGGTCAATCCGGCAATCGCCGCGGCGATCGTCATGCAGCTGCCGCCGCGACAGTCGTCGCTGATCCTCAGTGAAATGAGCGACGAGAAAGCGGCAGCTCTCACCAACATCATTTCGAGCGCCAGCGACCCGAACACCTCGAAGGAACCATCATGAAAATGC
>NZ_JAEPRP010000191.1:0-13721 GCF_016652895.1 Ensifer sp. SSB1 | reverse complement strand
TTCGATTGGTTTGTCGAGAACCTCGTGCAAGGCGTAGGCGGAAAATAGCTGGCTCTGCAAATGTGCATTGAGTGCGCTTGTCATCTCTTATACTATCCGATATATGACTGTATAACGCGGAACGAAGTTACGAAACCTGCCGGGTCTGCACGCAATCGCGTCGATGAAGGGTGGTATCATGAGCAAGTCTCTTGCAAGGGCGTTTGTCGCTGTAGCCAGCTTAGGGACATTCTATCTTGTTTTCGACAGTAAAGTGTCGGCCCAAAGCTAGGACCTTTGCGTGACTGCACCAGGCCTAAGTCCGGTTTCCCGATTTGCCCAATCCGAACGAAGGGGCCAGCTGTTGGGAAAGCGGTGCACTTAAGCCGGGTCCTCAACTGCCGAGAACGATGTCGAGACCACGATCGCGATTTCCTCGCCGGTGATTGCATTCGCAAACAAGGCGACGACAAGGCGATTTTCCAACCCGCGAAACGCGCGGATGCTAGGGGACCCCATTATTCCATTGATTTCAGCTCCCGTTTCTCGCGAAACCCTGTAGAATCCTGCAACTACCGGATCTCTTCGATTCATGCTGATTTTTCACCGATCAACACGCGACGGAGAAAGATCATGCAGATTTTCGCCATATCGAGGCCGGGAAACAGCGAAGAGACACAGCTTCTCCACAGCCACCATCGACTGCGTGCCCGCATATTCCGCGATCGGCTGGGTTGGAAAGTTGCTGCTACCGGCGACCAAGAATCGGATCGCTTCGACGCAATTCCTCCGACGTACATTTTTGCGGTCGCAGACACCGGTCAACTAATAGGTTGTGCACGTCTTCTTCCGGCGCAGGGTCCGACCATGTTGACCCAGGTTTTCCCTTCACTCCTTCCGGACGGACGTCTCAACTCCCATCCGAGGATGATCGAGAGTTCGCGCTTCTGCGTGGACACATCAATTGAAGAGGGGCGTGGAGCGGGCTCCGTTCACGAGGCAACGCTCACCATGTTCGCGGGCATCCTTGAATGGTGTCTCGCAAACGGCTTTACCGAAATCGTCACTGTCACGGACCTTCGGTTCGAAAGGATTCTCGCCCGTGTCGATTGGCCTCTTCAGCGTCTTGGTGAGCCCAAGAAGATCGGCGTGACAATGGCTGTGGCGGGCATTCTGTCTGCAAACCAAGGGACATTTCTGAAACTCCGCCCTGCCAACTACCGGTCCAATATCTCTCTCCCTTTTGACCGAGCAGCGTAGGGAAAAGCCAGTGAACCAGCTTAGATCCCATCCTCGACTTGTGCGCAAACTGCAGGAAGCTCTCGGAGATCAGCTCTGCGCCGCCCTTGAAGACGCGAAGGTCGTCGAAATCATGCTCAATCCGGACGGGAAGCTCTTCATCGAACGCCTCGGGCATGCTGTTGCCCCCGCCGGCGAGATGTCCTCCGCCGCGGCAGAGATGATTATCGGCACGGTTGCCCACGCCCTCCAGTCGGAGGTCGACACGGGCCAACCCATCATTTCCGGTGAGCTTCCGATCGGAGGCCATCGGTTTGAGGGCTTGCTGCCACCGGTCGTGGCAAAACCTGCGTTCACCATCCGCCGGCGTGCGTCGTGTTTGATCCCTTTGGACGACTACGTGCGGACCGGCGTAATGACGGAAGGTCAGGCTTCCATCATCCGCAGCGCGATAGGGGCTCGTCTTAACATCGTCATTTCCGGTGGGACAGGCTCAGGCAAGACGACGCTCGCCAATGCTGTGATCGATGAAGTCGTCAAAAGAGCGCCTACAGATCGGCTTCTGATCCTTGAGGACACCGCCGAGATCCAGTGCGCCGCCGACAACGCGGTTCTCCTCCACACCAGTGACACGATCGATATGGCGCGACTGCTAAAAAGTACCATGCGCCTGCGACCTGACCGCATCGTCGTGGGAGAGGTTCGCGACGGAGCGGCCCTTACCCTTCTCAAAGCGTGGAATACCGGTCACCCCGGAGGGGTCGCGACAATTCATTCAAACACGGCGACATCCGCCTTGCGGCGTCTTGAGCAACTGACTGCGGAGGCAAGCCAACAGCCGATGCAGGAAGTGATCGGCGAGGCGGTCGATCTCATCGTCTCCATCGAGCGCACATCCCGCGGCCGCCGCGTTCGAGATGTCATCCATGTCGAGCGCTTCGTGAACGGCGAATACCAGATCGAATCTGAAAGACTGACAGAAGAACAGGAGGCGCTGAATGTCGCGTAAAAACAGGGCTCTGCCCGGACTCATTGCAGCGACGGTTTTATTCGCGACCACAGTGCCTGCATTGGCCAGTTCCGGCGGCAGCCTGCCTTGGGAGGGACCGCTCGAGCGGATTCAAGAGTCCATCACGGGTCCCGTCGCCGGTTACATCGCTCTCGCGGCGGTCGCAATCGCCGGCGGAATGCTGATCTTCGGCGGTGAGCTGAACGATTTCGCGCGACGTCTGATGTACGTGGTTCTCGTCGCTGGCGTTTTGCTAGGAGCAACGCAAATCGTGGCTCTTTTCGGCGCGACCGGAGCTTCCATCGGTTTGTCCGAACCGCAAGCAACGACGCTGGTTGCAGAAGGGGAGTGCGCCCGTGGCTGAGCATCTGTCCCGTCTTCAGCGCAATCGCATTCACCGCGCCCTGTCGCGCCCGAACCTCCTGATGGGCGCCGACAGGGAACTGGTGCTCATCACAGGCCTGGCCGCAGTCATATTGATCTTTGTCGTGCTCACGCCTTACTCGGTCCTCTTCGGTACGGCCTTATGGTTCGCGATCATCGGAATACTCCGCTTGATGGCGAAATCCGATCCGCTGATACGACAGGTCTATCTGCGGCATATTTCCTACAAACCCTACTACAGAGCGACCAGCTCCCCGTGGCGGCAGTACTGAACCGATGGTCGCTCTCAAACACCTTCGGGCGAAAGGTCCGTCCTTCGCCGACCTCGTTCCCTACGCAGGTCTGGTTGATAATGGCGTGCTCCTCTTGAAAGATGGGAGCCTGATGGCCGGCTGGTATTTCGCCGGGCCTGACTGCGAAAGTGCCACTGACCTCGAGCGAAACGAACTTTCGCGGCAGATCAACATTATCCTCTCGCGGCTTGGCAGCGGTTGGATGATACAGGTCGAAGCCATTCGCATACCGACGGTCGACTACCCTTCAGAAGATCGGTGTCATTTTCCCGACCCCGTGACACGCGCGATCGATACCGAACGTCGGCAGCATTTCGGACGGGAACAGGGCCACTTCGAGAGCAAGCACGCTCTCATTCTCACGCACCGTCCCGCCGAATCCCACAAGGTGGGTCTCAGCAAATACGTCTACTCGGATAGCGAAAGCCGCCGGGAAACGTATGCTGATACCGCGCTTCTCACCTTCCAGAACGCTATTCGCGAGCTCGAACAATACTTTGCGAACACTCTTTCGATCCGGCGGATGGAAACGCGTTTGGTCGACGAGGGGCAAATTGGACGGATCGGCCGCTATGACGAGCTTCTTCAGTTCGCTCGGTTTTGCATCACAGGCGAGAACCATCCGATCCGACTGCCGGACGTGCCCCTTTATCTCGACTGGATTGCAACGGCTGAACTTCAGCATGGACTGACCCCAAAGGTCGAAAACCGGTATCTCGGCATCGTAGCCATCGACGGGCTTCCCGCCGAAAGCTGGCCGGGAATTCTCAATCGCCTTGACTTGTTGCCCCTCAGCTATCGCTGGTCGTCACGTTTCATCTTCCTCGACGCGCAAGAGGCGCGTCAGAAGCTCGAGCGGACCCGCAAGAAGTGGCAGCAGAAAGTTCGGCCCTTCTTCGATCAGTTGTTTCAGACACAGAGCCGATCCCTCGATCAAGACGCAATGACCATGGTTGCCGAGACTGAAGACGCGATTGCCCAGGCATCGTCACAGCTGGTCGCTTACGGATACTACACGCCGGTCGTCATCCTTTTCGAAGAAGACCGGGGACGACTACAGGAGAAAACCGAGACGGTCCGCCGGTTGATACAGGCTGAAGGCTTCGGTGCAAGGATCGAAACGCTTAACGCCACAGATGCCTATCTCGGCAGTCTTCCAGGCAACTGGTACTGCAACGTTCGAGAGCCACTGATCAATACCAGCAACCTCGCGGATCTGGTCCCACTCAACTCGGTTTGGTCAGGAAGCCCGATTGCCCCTTGCCCTTATTTTCCAGCCAGTTCTCCGCCCTTGATGCAGGTGGCAAGTGGCTCGACGCCGTTCCGGTTGAACCTGCATGTCGACGATGTCGGCCATACCCTCATCTTCGGCCCCACCGGCTCTGGAAAGTCGACGTTGCTGGCGCTGATTGCAGCGCAGTTCAGGCGCTACGAGTTCTCCCAGATCTTCGCTTTCGACAAAGGCAACTCACTCCTGCCGCTCACGCTGGCGGCCGGCGGCGACCATTACGAGATCGGCGGTGACCAAGGACAAGAGGGGAAGTTGTTGGCGTTCTGCCCGCTATTTGAGCTTTCAACCGATGGCGATCGTGCCTGGGCGAGTGAGTGGATCGAAATGCTTATCTCCCTGCAGGGCGTAACGATCACGCCTGACCACCGAAACGCCATCTCCCGCCAAATCGGTTTGATGTCGACAGCAGTCGGGCGATCGCTCTCGGACTTCGTCAGCGGCGTACAGATGCGTGATATCAAAGATGCGCTTCATCACTACACAATCGACGGCCCGTTGGGCCAGTTGCTGGACGCCGAAGAGGACGGCCTGACGCTTCGGTCCTTCCAATGCTTCGAAATTGAGCACCTCATGAATCTCGGCGAGCGCAATCTCGTTCCAGTGCTGACCTATCTGTTTCGAAGGATTGAGAAGCGGCTCGACGGTTCGCCAAGTCTGATCGTGCTGGACGAAGCCTGGCTGATGTTGGGCCATCCCGTGTTCCGCGGCAAAATCCGCGAATGGCTGAAGGTGCTGCGAAAGGCAAACTGCGCAGTCGTGCTCGCGACCCAGTCCATCTCCGATGCCGAGCGCTCGGGCATTATCGACGTGCTGAAAGAATCTTGTCCAACCAAGATTTGCCTGCCGAACGGCGCCGCGCGCGAGTCCGGCACGCGGGAGTTCTACGAGCGGATCGGCTTCAATGACCGGCAGATCGAAATCGTTTCGACGGCTCTGCCCAAGCGCGAATACTACGTTGCTACGCCCGAGGGCCGCCGCCTGTTCGATATGGCGTTGGGTCCCGTTGCACTGAGCTTCGTCGGGGCGTCCGGGAAAGACGACCTCAAGCGCATTCGCATGCTGAGATCAAATCATGGCCGGGAGTGGCCGATCCGTTGGCTCGAAACAAGAGGGGTCCACGATGCCGCATCGTTGCTCAAAATCGAATAGGACACTGGCAGGCCTGGTTGCCTGCGCTCTCCTCACCTGCGCGCCGCTGTCAGCACGTGCCGGTTCCGCGACGGGTGTCGCCACCGAGTGGACCCAGCTCGCCAACAATGCTCAGCTCGTCGATCTCCTCAAGAGCAATGGTCTGCAGGTCGACAACCAGCTTACTCAGATCAGCCAGTTGGCCGAGCAGATTCAAAACCAGCTGAAGATCTATGACAACATGCTCCAGAACACGGCGCAGTTGCCAAAGCACATTTGGGGCGAAGTCGAGCGCGACCTGAACAAGCTCCGCAGCATCGTCGACAAGGGTCAGAGTATCGCGTTCTCTATGGGCAACGCCGATGACGTCCTGCAGCAACGCTTCAGAAGCTACGCGGATCTGAAAACCAACCTGCCGAGCGGGGAGAGTTTCTCTTCGACCTACCAGTCATGGTCAGACACAAATCGCGACACCATCGCCGGCACCTTGAGAGCAGCGAGCCTCACGGCCGATCAATTCGACACGGAGGAGGGCACCATGAACGAGCTCCGATCGATGTCGCAATCCGCCGACGGGCAAATGAAGGCGCTGCAAGTCGGGCATCAAATCGCTACCCAGCAAGTTAGCCAGATGCAGAAGCTGCGCGGTCTCGTCTCGCAACAGATGACGCTGATGAGCACTTGGCTCCAGTCGGAGCAGACCGAGAAGGATCTAGCGCAGGCACGTCGGCAGGAGTTTTTCAAAGCGACCGCGCCATCCACATCCGGTGGCGAAAAGATGAAGGTGGAATGGTGAAACCAAAAATCATTCTGATCTCGATAGCCGCGATTATCCCGATTGCCAGCGCAAGTGTCTGGGTTTTCATCTCAGAAAAACATGCTGCTCAGGAGGCGCGCGCAAAATTCTTCGGCACATCGCAGGACTATCCCACATCAGGTGGTGAGAAGATGAAGATTGAGTGGTGACTATGATGTCAAACCTACCTCCGAACGTCCGGGCGGTCGCACTAATTGCCGCCATTATTTTGTTTTCCGCGTATCCAGCACTGGCTCAGGAAGGCTCGGTTCTTACATCCCTGCAAAACCAGATCATTACGGCTGCCAAAGGTTGGGAAGCAACAGTGATGAATGCCGCAAGATCCCTGTTCTGGATCCTGGCGACGATCGAAATCGGCATCGCAGCAGTCTGGCTTGCCTTGCAAGCCGCATCGCTGGACGGCTGGTTTAGCGCACTTGTCCGGCGCATCATGTTTGTCGGATTCTTTGCATTCGTACTTGAGCAGGGGCCAACGTTCGCGAAGGCAGTTGTCGATAGCCTTTTCCAGATAGGCGCCGGAGGAGGCACGGCCTCACCGGCAGACGTGTTCAACTCCGGGCTAGCCGTCGCGACGAAGATGTCGGAAAAGGTACAATTTGGTCTTTTCGAGGACAACGCACTGGCGATCGCAGCGGCTTTTGCCATGGTCGTGACCGTTATCGCATTCTCCCTCGTTGCAGCAATCTTCGTCTCCGTGATGGTAGAAATGTACGTCGGGCTGCTCGCCGGGATGGTCATGTTGGGTCTTGGCGGTTCTTCCTTCACCAAGGACTTCGCGGTGAGATATATAGTCTACGCCTTCTCGGTCGGCATGAAACTGATGGGGCTGGTGATGATCTCGCGTATTGGATCCGAGGTTCTCATTGGGCTCGCGAATGAGCCGGACGTGGGTGACCAGTTCCAGACCGCGCTTGCGATTGCCGGGATAGCAGTCGTCGTCTTTGTCATCGCGATGTACGTCCCGAACATCTTACAAGGCGTCGTTCAGGGTGCTTCTGTGACCGGCGGCATGGAAACGATACGGCACGGCAGTCAGGCTGCTTCGTTCGCTGCCGGTGCAGCATCGCTGGTAACCAGCTCGGTTGGCGCCGGTACTGCAGCGGCCCAGTCCGCCCGCGCTGCAGGTTCATCGATCGCCGGCTCAGCGCTCCGCGGTATAGGATCAGCACTCGGTTCTGGAGCAACAGCGGCCGGGTCTGCCGCCAAGGAGAAGGCGATCGGATCGCCCGGTGCCTACGCGGGCTCGCTGCTGGGTTTGGCTAATGCAAAATTGGATGAGGGGCGCGGTCGTGGAAAGGCACATAAGCCCCTCACTGAGCGAAACGAACAATCATAATCCAAAGGGATCGACAAATGGCTGCAAACCGCGTCCCCGAAAACCCTTACCTTGCCGCTCGCCAGGAATGGTCCGAGCGCTATGGATCCTACGTTCAGGCCGCCGCAGCCTGGCGGATTGTAGGCATTCTCAGTCTCATCATGGCTATCATCGGCTTCAGTTATGCGATGTATTTGAGCACGCAGGTCAAGTTGGTGCCCTACCTCGTCGAGGTAGACAAGCTCGGAACCCCAGTGGCCGCGGGCTTCCCCGAGCAGATCGAGTATGCCGACGCGCGTGTAGTGCGCGCAATGCTCGGCAACTTCGTGACCAGCTTCCGCAGCATCTCGCCGGACGCGGTCGTTCAGAAGCAATACATCGATCGCACCTATGCGCTTGTACGCACAGCAGATCCGTCGACTCAAAAGATCAACTCCTGGTACCGCGGCAATTCCCCCTTCGAAAAGGCGAAGACAACGACGGTTGCAATCGAGGTCAATAACATTGTCGCGATCTCGAACCAGACCTACCAAATGGACTGGACGGAGTATGAGCGCGACCGCAAGGGCAAGGAAACCGGCACCCGACGGTTCCGTGGCATCGCAACGGTCGCGTTAACCGCGCCGCAGGACGAGGCGATCATCCGCCTCAATCCGATTGGCCTCTATATCCAGGACTTCGACTGGACCGCACAGCTCTAAGGACATCCAAATGGACAAAACAGTGTTGAACGCGGCTGCGAGCTGCATGGCTGCACTCGTATTCGCCTGGTCAGCGCAGGCTCAGAGCATGACCAAGAACGAGGCCAAAGGCACCAGCATTTCTGGAAAATGGCGGGGTTCGTCAGGGCTTGTCACAAAGGGGCCCGATGGCAAAGTCATATTTCTGTTTGGCGAGATCCAGCCTTCCGTCGTCTGCTCACCGTTGCAGGTCTGCGACATTGAACTGCAGGGGGGCGAGATTGTTCGCGATGTCCTGGTCGGCGACACCGTACGCTGGAAGATCGAACCCGCGACATCAGGAGCGGCAGGCGGGCAAGCAATTCATTTGATCGTCAAGCCATCCGAGCCCGGTCTCGTGACTTCGATGGTCGTGACGACATCGCGGCGAACTTATCACATCCAGCTTAAATCCCATCCAAGCCAGTATATGGCGAGGGTGGGCTTCGAATACCCGGAGGACGCCTCGACCAGATTGGCCGATATCAACGCCCGCCTGGAAACCGGTAGCCTCGCCGGAACAAGGGCGGAAGCCTTGAGCTTTTCTTATTCTATAGGCGGTCGCGCGCCGTGGAAGCCGAAGCGTGTCTACTCCGATGGAACCAAGACCTACATTCAGTTTCCTCGCTCCATCGCGGGTCAGGACGCCCCCGTTCTCTTCGTTGTCAGCGGAGGCCAGAACCGCATCGTCAACTACCGGATGAAAAACGACATGATGGTTGTCGACTATGCAATCGACAAGGCAGTGCTCGTTTCGGGTGCGGGTTGGCGCCAGCAGAAAATCATCATCCGAAGAAGGGGCTGACAATGCGCAGTTTGCCCATTTCATTTCTCACAGTCGCACTTCTATCAGCTTGCCAGACCGGGGGTGAAGCGCTCTCCACGAACTCTTCTTCGAGCGCTGTCACCGGGCCGGCTGCCAGTGCAATCGCCGGTGATATGGCAGGCCGGTTTGCCGAACAGGTCGGCTCACCGGGAACGACGACCATCAAGTTCGATAAAGGCGAAACTCAGCACGCGACCGCGTTGGAAGCCGCCTTGCAGGGATGGGGTTACACGGTTGCGTCGGGAAACACGCCCATCAGAAAAGCCGAACTCCTTGAGCTTGCCTATTCGGTTGACGTTTTTGACGACCAGATTCTCGCCCGCCTGACGACCCCCTCGATCGCACTTGCCCGAGCCTATATGCCAACCGCAAACGGCGCGACGCCCGCCAGCCCGCTTTCGGTCATGCGACACAACTGAGGAGGAGATAATGGTCCAATCCCTTCAGCTTGGCACGTCCAGCAATGATGATCAGCGAGGAATGCGCCGCCTCAATCGTCTCCCGATTATAATCGCGATCGTGGTGACCATGCTCTTCTTCGGCATCGTGGTTCTCGGCCTTTCATGGAGAGGACTTTCCTTCAACCGCAGCGACGAGCTACGTGGCGCGGCGAGTATTCCGGCGACGAGCTTTGGCGAGCATCTCAAACGCGGTGTTTCGGATGGCATCATCGGAGAACCCGAAAAACCGGACGTTTTTCAGCCGGTCCCGGCGCTCGTTCAAAGCGAACCCCATAAGGATCCTATCCCTGAAACCAGTCCGATCGCACAACGTCCGCATTTCGACACCGAGGATGAATGGAAAGCCCGGCTCAAACGTGAGCAAGACGAGCAATTCCTCCGCGAAGCGCAGCGTCAGCGCATGGCACGGCTTCAGGCGGGCGTCTCTGCCCATGACTCGCCATTGAAGGTGAACATCGCGGATATTGAAGGTATTTCTAACAATTCAAGGGCCACGGACACTGGGGCCACCACTGCCGCAAGCAATGCGTCAGATCTCTACGCGACTGCGCTCAATGCCGGACTCATGGGCCAGAAAGGCGACCCGAACGGTCAGTCTTCGAAAGAAGACTTCTTCAACCAGGACATCAAAGATCTTGGTTACTTGCCGAACCAGGTCGTCCCGCAGCTGTCATTATTCGAACTAAAGCGCGGCTCGGTCATTCCCGCCACCTTAATTACTGGGCTGAACTCCGATCTACCAGGCCGGATCATCGCGCAGGTCAGTCAAAACGTCTACGACAGCGCAACCGGCCACCGGCTGCTCGTTCCTCAGGGAACGAAACTCTTCGGCCGCTACGATTCAAAGGTTTCCTTCGGCCAGGAACGTGTCCTCGTCGTTTGGACCGATCTCATCTTTCCAAATGGATCAACGCTGCAAATCGGGGGAATGGCGGGCACCGATGCCGAAGGATACGGAGGCTTTAGCGACAAGGTCGACCGGCACCTCTTAAGGACGTTCGGTTCGGCCGCGCTGATCGCTCTTATTGGAACCGGAATCGATATGTCGATGCCGGAGAGCTCGACGCGTGCGACACAAGATACGGCCTCAGACGCCGCGCGCCGGAATTTTGCGGAAACATTTGGCCGTGTTGCCGAACAAACAATCTCGAAAACCCTCAATGTCCAGCCAACGATCCGTATTCGGCCGGGCTACAAGTTCAACCTTCTCGTCGACCAGGATATCATTTTTCCATCCGCGTATCGGGGGTAGTTGGCTGTTCCCTGAGAGGAGCTTTCGGCCAAGTGATTGCATTGTGTGTGGCCCTGCGACCACAACTGGATCATCCAGCCTCTTCGCAATGCCCGCAATTTACGGTAGGTGCCTTGAAAGATGGATTTCCTTCGGTAGAAATAGTAAACACGGTTAGGAGGAGCAATTTCACATTAATCTACCACAAGTTGCTTTAATTATCGCGAGTAATTTCCATGCGCGCTTTCCCATGACCAGAAGGTCGGTAGCGCGACGATTGACCGTGTTTAAAGGGTAACGCCGGATCAAGAGGAGAGATAAACGTGAGTGAACACCTTCGCTCGTTCATCGACAGGCTGGAAGCCGCGCCTGATGAGCAAATGATAAAGAGTGCTCTCAAACGCTATGCCCGTTCCCATGGATATGAACAGTTCGCATATCTTCAAACCGACGGGTTTCAGGTCAAGACCTTCAATTCGTACCCTGGACCATGGCAACGCGACTACCTCAAGAGCGGATACTCCGCCTTGGACCCCGTTGTGATTGAAGCAAGACGGATGCGGGAGATGTTTCAGTGGACCGCGGACGACTGGCCAGTGCGAGGACGATCGGACCTGCGGCGCTTTCGCGACGAGGCAATCGATCATGGAATTCGATCCGGTGTCACTATCCGCGTTGAGGGCAGTTATGGATCTGCGCTGATGCTGACATTCGCGTCGCCGGAACAGAAAGCCAGCATTGCAGGAGCACTCGACTCGAAAACGGCGCTTCAATTGCTGATCACCGTCCACTATCAACTGAGAGCAGTTGCGGCGAAGACAGCAATGAATCCCAAGCGGTCGCTCTCGCCCCGTGAAATGTACTGCCTTATGTGGGCATCAAAGGGAAAGACGGTTGAGGAAATCGCCATTATTACGGGGATCAAGGCACGGACTGTGCAGCATTATCTTGATCAAGCTCGTGGCAAGCTCGATGCGGATTCAGTTACTCACCTCTACGCCATTGCCAAAGATCGGCACCTCGTCTGAGGCCTGCTCGTCGTCGTCGAAACGAACATCAGGCACGAAACCGAGCGCGTCGAGAATTTCCGAGAGCTCCGCTTGCTGGGCCTCGGATTTTTTTTGCCGTGCGAGGTATTCATCCTGGAGGGTCTGGAGCACCGCGCTGGAGATCGAGGGATCGTCGCTTGCGTGCAGCCACTCTTCGTAGACGGCCTGATCCGCCGCGAGAAGCACGCGATGTTCGCGGATCGCTGACACTGCCAACATCTCCAATTCAGCCATCCCCATCGAGCCGTATCGTGATGTGCCGTCCGCTCCCTTGTCCTTAGAGAATTCAGCGTCTTCCATCTGCTTATCCCGCGCCTTGCAACGTCCCGCAATCTCGTAACGGTTTGCCGAATATCACTACCCTACGAAATCGTAACAAGGGGATGATCGACAGGCGTCGTGATAGCACATGCCTTGTCGAATCGGAACTATAGTTCCTGGCACCATAGTGCCGAGTGGAGTTCCGCTCATGCGATGGATCTCAAGGAGGTCATGGCGGTGAACTTGCGTCGAATACGTCATGGCAAAAAACTGACGCAGGAAGAACTGGCCCATCGTACTGGCCTGAGCGTTCGACATATCGGGGATATCGAAAGGGCAAAGACTTCTGCCACCGTCACGGTGCTAGGTCAAATTTCCGCAGTATTGGATGTGGACCCGAGGGAACTTTTGGCCAAACGCTAGCATCCGTAGCTCAGTAGGTGGTTGAGAGAGCGCCTCGCTTTTGATTTTAGGTTGTCAGTCTCCTGTTTTCAGGATGGCGGCCGCATTGCCGTTGATGTTTTCACTGGATGTGAAAGCCAACGCCCCGTCCCAGGCCGCTTCAAGCATTCTATCCGCATTCGAACGTGAGTAGTTTTGGGCCCACGGAGGACCGAAAAGTGAAATCGGTCCTACGGTTGGCGCCACTTGCATTATATATTCTCCGCAAGGAGAATAATTATGGCAGCAGCAGCACGAGCCTATGCGCCCGCCGAAGCCGCAGCTCTTAGTCAAGTTGCTGTAAAGTCGGTACACAATGCAATAGACAAACGGATCATCGAGGCCCGTTTCGGGCGCGAGGGACGAGAACTGTCCGATGGGGATCTTCTACGTCTGAAGCTTTGGTACGGCGTGGGCTCGATCCTGTCGGCCGAGCGCCGCAAACGCTTGTTCGACACGATCGATGCGAATCCTAATGCCGATACGGTGCGAGCAGACGACTATCTGATTGTCGATGTGGCCCGGGCCAAAGAGCATCTGGCCGCCCGCGCAGAGGCACTCCGGGAAGCAGAGCAAAAGACCCAGACTGTCAAAGGCGTCGCGGGCAGCGAGCCGGATTTCAAAGGCACTCGAGTTCCCGTGCGAATGATCGTTGCCATGAAACGGCAAGGCGCCAGCACCGAGGAAATCGTCGAGGGCTATCCGTCCGTTACAGCACGTATGGTGGAGCTTGCCGAAATCTGGACGGCAGCTCACCCGGCTAGAGGGCGGCCAAAGAGGGTCTGACGGTAAAATCGGTGAAGCGTTTGCCGCTTAAAACTGGTTCCCGGAAAGCCTAGGGCGGCAACACTTCCGCAATGACGGTCAATCTCCACCGATGTGGGAGAGATCAATGCGAATTCCGGCGCGTTCAACATCTTCATTCGCCTGCGTTTGTTTTTCAGGCGTCGCCACTGCTGCGCCTTGATCATCGACTGAAGGCATGTTGCTTTGCTGCGGCGAAGCGACTGGCCCTCCCGGGTCTTCCGCCTGAAACACGCGCACGCCTTCGAACTCCCCGGTCTTCCACGCGTAGACCGCATCTTCGAAAATCTGCGGAAAGACGTCTTTGCTTGTAGGATTGCCGTACCACTTGGTAACAATCCTCAATATCTTGGCAAACATCGCGGTTCCGTTACGAAGGTTCTCGCAAGGGTCAACGATCTCTGCCTTCAGGTCCGCGGGTGTTGGTTTCCGCGCAGAACTGAGCCGGTTTTTCCACCGAGAAGTGAGCCACCT
>NZ_JAEPRP010000190.1:0-13761 GCF_016652895.1 Ensifer sp. SSB1 | reverse complement strand
TCGACAGCTTCTGGCTGCAGGGCATGACGGCCGGTCACAAGAACACCTATGACTCCATCGTCGCCTTCTCGCAGACCGATTTCACCGAGGATCTGAGGAAGTTCGACGTGCCGACCTTGATCATCCACGGCGATGACGACCAGATCGTGCCGATCGATGCGGCCGCTCGGGCTTCGAAGAAACTCGTCCCGCATGCCGAACTCAAGGTCTATGCCGGCGCGCCGCATGGCATCACCGACACGCACAAGGACCAGCTCAACGCCGACCTGCTCGCCTTCGCCAAGGCCTGACGCTTGTTCCCGGTGCCGCCGAAGGCGGTACCGGCCTTCCTCAAACGCTTAAGCCAAGGATCAGTGTCATGACCGTCTCCCGTTCTTCCAATGACGTTCTGCCCATCGACCGCCGTCAACTCATTGCCGGCTCCGGCGCGGTTGCCGCCTCCGCTCTCCTGCCGAAAAGCGCCTATGCCGCTGACATCCATCGCTTTCGGCACGGCAGTTTCGACATTTCCGTCGTCAGCGACGGCTTCATCATGCTGCCGGTGAACATTGTGTTGCCGGATGCAACGGCGGAAGAGCGGCCGGAAATCATGCGCCGGCTTGGCGGCACGCCCGAAAAGGCGCCGTTTCACACCAATATTCCGGTCATCCGCAGCGGCGGCGATCTGATCGTGGTCGACGACGGCTCGGGCAATCATTTCCAGGACAGCGCCGGCAAGCTTAACGCCAATCTGCTTGCGGCCGGCATCGACCCGAGTGCGGTGACGAAGGTGGTGCTGACGCATGCTCATCCCGACCATGCGGGCGGCACCGTCGGAGCCGATGGCAAGCTGAACTTTCCGAACGCGCAATACTTCGTCTCGGAGGCCGAATGGCAATTCTGGACCGATCCGAACTTCGAAAAGGTGATGCCGCAGGTGCTGCACGGTTTTGCCAAGGGCGCGCAGCGCGACCTGTTCGCGGTCAAGGACCGGCTGACCCTGGTGAAGCCCGGCGACGAAATCGTCAGTGGCATGCAGGTCCTCGACACGCGGGGCCATACGCCCGGCCATATCTCGCTCCAGCTTGCCGGCGGCGACGGCGCGGGACATGAGGGCCTGGTGATCACGGGCGATGCGGTCACCAGCAACATCGTCTTCTTCGAGCATCCCGACTGGCATTTCGGCTTCGACACGGATGCGGAGCTGGCTCTAACGAACCGCAAGGCCTTGATCGACCGAGCCGCATCGGAGCGGCTGGCGCTGCTCGGTTACCATTGGGCCTATCCGGGGATCGGGCGGGCAGAGCGCAACGGGGCGGCCTATCGCTTCGTGCCGGCTTTGTAATAACTCAGGTCGCCTGGCCTTTGGGGCAAGTGACGGACGCACCCCTCGGGAGGTGCGTCCGTCACTCTATTTTTCAGAGCGCGAGTTCGCTGTCCTTGATGTCGCTGATCGGTGCAAGGAACGGTAGTTCGAAGGGGCGCAAGCCGCTGCGTTCGGCAGTCAGCCGCGGCCAGTCGGGGTTGACGAGCGCTCCGCGGCCGAGCGCGATCATGTCGGCCCCGGCTTCCATCACCTCCTCGGCGCGGGCGAGGTCGTGCAGGCTGCCGTTGGCGATGAGGAAGAGGTGTGGTGCGTGGCGGTGGGCCAGCGCGACGAGCGAGGCGTCGCCATCCTCGAAGGCCGGCTGCCAGGCTTCGAACTCGGTCACGTGGACGAAGTCGGCTGGGCTGTCGGCGAGCGCCTGGAACACGCGCGCAGCGCCTTGTTCGCGCTCCCCCCATTTGTGCCTGAAGTCGTTGACCTTGCCTTGGGAGAGGCGGAGGCCCAGCGGAACGTCGGGTCCGATCGCTGCGCGCACCGCCTTCAGCACTTCGAGCGACAGGCCGAGACGCTCAACGATATCTCCACCCCAGCGATCGATCCGCCCGTTTGAATAATCGGTGAAGAACTGATCGAGCAGGTATCCGTTGGCGCCGTGGATTTCGATGCCGTCGAAGCCGGCGACGTCGATCGCAAGGCGAGCGGCATCGGCAAAGCCCTCGATCGCCTCGGCGATTTGGGCGTCGCTGATTTCGCGTGGCAGCGGATAGGGTCCGTCGCCGTGATAGCCGGTCATCTGGCTGCCCTTCGGGCGCACAGCGGAAGGGCCCACCGTCTCGGGCCTGTGCGGATTGCCCTGCGCCAACGCGCCGCCATGCATCAGCTGCGCGAAGATGCGGCCGCCTTCTGCGTGAACGGCATCGACGATCTGCCGCCAGGCTTCCGCCTGTTCCCTGTCCGTCAGGCCCGGCTGGTCCCGATAGGTCTGGGAATAGGCCTTGTCCGTGTAGATGCCTTCCGTGGTGATCAGGCTGAAGGCGCCGCGTGCAAAGCGCTGGTAGTAGCGCCGCATGCGTTCGCCGGGTACACCCGCCGCCGAGGCGCTGATGCGGGTCATCGGCGCGACCGACAGGCGGTTGGCGAAATCGAGCCCTTTGAGACGGGCACCGGTGAAGACCGGTGATGGAATGCTGAGGGGCGCGTTCATGTCAGCGCCCCGCGTCGAGCGCGATCGCTTCGATCTCGATCAGCGCGTCCGGCGAATAGAGCGAGGAAACCTCGATGATGCTGTCGGCCGGATAGGGCGCGGAGAACCACTTGCGGCGGAGTTCGATGATCTTTGCGAAATTCTCCATGGAGCGCAGGAAGATCGTGACCTTGACGATCTTGTCGAGACCAGAGTCTGCCGCCGTCAGCGCCCGGTCGAGGTTGCGGAAGGCCTGCTCGGCCTGACGGTCGAAGTCGCCGACACCGACGAGTTCGCCGTCGTCGCCGATCGCCGCCTGGCCGGAGACGAAGACGAAGCCATTGGCCTTGATCGCCTGGGAGAGCAGGAAGGGCGCATACGGATCCGGCTTGGTGACGACCTGTTCGAGAGACATGGGGTGTCCTTTCATGCTTGAGATTTTCTCAGCTCGGCGCTGTTGCCTTGGCTGTTGATCCCAATATGCTGGGGCGAGCATGGGCTGACAAAGAGTGATTTCTCAGCCGATGGATGAGTTGAATTCATCTATGAGGATGGAATGAGAAAGTTGCCGCCGCTTGGTGCACTCAGGGTTTTCGAAGCGGCCGCCCGCCGGCTGAGCTTCAAGAATGCGGCCGAGGAACTGAACGTCTCGGCGACTGCCGTCAGCCACCAGATCCGACAGTTGGAGGAAATGCTGGAGGTCAAGCTCTTCGAGCGCGAAACGCGGCAGGTGCATCTGACGGCGGCCGGCAAGGCGCTGTTTCCGGTGCTGCGCGATGGGCTCGATCGTTTCGAGCAGGCGATTGCCGATGTGCGCCGCCAGCAGACGGGCAAGGTGGCGCGGCTCACCTCCACCGTCGCCTTCGTTGCCAAGCGGCTGGCGCCGCTCGCAGGGTCGTTTCGTGAGGCCTATCCGGACTGGACCTTGCGGCTTGACGCCTCCAACAGGACGATCGACCTGGAGGCGGATGCGGACGTCGCGATCCGTTTCGGCGGCGGGCACTACCCGGGTCTCGTCACCGAGCCGTTGTTTGCCGATCGTTTTGCCCCGGTCTGCGCGCCGAGACTGGCGCCGGCAAGTGTGGCCGATCTCAAACGGGAAACGCTCATTCACTTCGACTGGGGGCCGTCACGCCGCAATGATCACCGCGCGCCCGTCTGGCGGCAATGGCTGGAGCGCGCCGGCGCGCTCGATGTCGATGCCAGCGCGCAGCTTTCCTTTACCGATGAGATCCACGCCGTCCAGGCGGCCGTTGCGGGGCAGGGCATCGCTCTCCTGAGCCTGACGCTGGTGGCGGACGAACTCGCATCGGGCATCCTCGTCCAGCCTTTCGACCTGACGCTCGAGAGCGACCGCTACGACCTCGTCTACAGCCCGCGCATGGCCGACCGGCCAGCGACCCGCGTGCTTCGCGATTGGGTGCACGCGCAGTTTGGCAGCGGCGATGGCCGCTCCCCTTCCTAGCGGGCCGGATTTGCTCAGTCGAAGTCGAAGAGGAAATCCGGCTGCCAGCGCCGACTGGTCAGGCGCAAGGACCGATCGGGCTCGATGATGTAGGTCTCGTAGACCTTTCGGCCATACTGGTCGATGAACTGGTGCGGCACGATGCTGCCGACGGGCGCCTTCTTCAGCTTGGTGCGCGGCTGGCCGCCATAGGTGATGCTGCCGGGGATGGGCTGGAGGTTCGGCGAATAGCCGTAGGTGAGGTTGGGGCCGGTCGTGGCGGTACAGCCGCTGAGAAGCAGAACGACCGAGAGAGCGGCAAGGGCATGTTTCATGTCGGCGATCCTCAGATGTGGCTGAGCTTGGCTGCGCGTCATCGAGCGTCAGGCGAAATTGCCTTGAACGGTCATTGCCCGCGAGGTCCAGCACTTTCTTCTAAAGTGTAGCGCTTCAACGGAAATTTCCAAGTTCCGCCGCGCGGCTTTTCGCAAGCAGTGCTTGCAGATATTCACGTCTTCCCAGTCGTGAAAAGCTTGGTTGCGAGAGTTGCAGTCAGCCTGTGAGCAACCCAACGTTCGGGTGCGTCCCGAACATTCGGCGGCCGTATTCGGAACCGTCAAGTCACAGGGCGGCAGGGGCGACCGCCTCACCGCCGGCGCGGCGGCGCGATTAATGCGCTTCGCACTCATACCCAGATTTGTCGCTGAGGCGAATTCCGATTTGCCGAAACATAGGTTACGTCTCTTGTGAACTTCTGCACGGATTGCGCGTTTCGCCCTTGCGGCAAGCGCTCGCTCTGTCCCGCCGCCAGTCCTTTTGCCGAACCCGGGTATTGCATGACCGCCGACCAGTCTCTCGCGTTTATCGTCATCGGCGCCATGATGGCCTTCTTCATCTGGGGGCGGTTTCGATACGACGTGATTGCCTGTTCTGCGCTGATGCTGGCGGTAGCCGTCGGCATCGTGCCCTACGACCATGCCTTTGATGGCTTCAGCGACGATATCGTCATCATCGTCGGCAGCGCGCTGATCGTCAGCGCGGGGGTTGCGCGCTCAGGTGTGGTGGATGCGGCGATCCAGCGGTTCCTGCCCAATATCTCGTCGGTCCGGGCGCAGCTTGCGCTGCTGGTCATTACCGTCACCGTGCTCTCCGCGTTCATCAAGAACATCGGGGCGCTGGCGATCATGCTGCCGGTCGCCTTCCAGTTTGCCCGCCGGTCGCATGTCCAGCCCTCCGTCTTCCTGATGCCGATGGCCTTCGGATCGCTGATCGGCGGGCTGATGACCCAGGTCGGCACCTCGCCGAACATCGTCGTTTCGCGCGTCCGCCAGGAGCTGACCGGCGAGAGCTTCACGATGTTCGACTTCACGCCCGTCGGAGCGACGCTGGCGCTGGTCGGCTGCATCTTCCTGCTCTTTGCCTACAAGCTCGTGCCGCAGCGCACCAGCCAGCAGGTGTCGCTGCAATCGGCGATCGAGATCACCGACTACACCTCCGAGGCCGTGGTTGCCGCCGGCTCCCCGGCGATCGGCAAGCCGCTCAGCAATCTGGTAAAGCTCGGCGACGGCGGTGCCGTCGTCATCGCCATCTTTCGCCGCGGCCTTCACCTGGCGCCGCTCCCCGACGTTACGCTTGAAGCCGAGGATGTGCTGCTGCTCGAAGGCGGGCCGGCACCTCTCGATCGCATCGTTTCCCAGGCCAAGCTGAAGATTGCCGGTGACCGTGCTCCCCACGCCCGAGACAAGGCGGGATCCGAGATCGAAGCGGTGGAAGCGGTCGTCGGGAGCGGTTCGCCGCTGGACGGCATGTCGGCACAGCGCCTGGCGCTGTTCAACACCCACAATATCAACCTGCTTGCCGTCAGCCGGCAGGGCGAACGATTGAAGCAGCGCCTCGGCAGCATTCGTTTGCGCGCCGGCGACATCATCGTCTTGCAAGGCGCAAGGCACGAGTTGACGTCCTTCCTGCAGGACTTCGGCTGCCTTCCGCTGGCCCAGCGCGAAATCCTGCTCGGCACCACGCGCAAGGCCCCGCTGCCGCTTCTCGTTCTCGCAGCTGCCATGGGCTCGACCGCCGTCGGCCTCGTTCCCGTGCCGATCGCCTTCTTTGCTGCTGCCCTTGCCATGGTGGTGCTGCGCATCATTCCGCTGCGCGACTTCTACCGCTCGGTCGACGGGCCAATCCTGGTGATGCTGGCGGCGCTGATCCCGGTCAGCGATTCCTTGCGCACGACCGGGGGCACGGAGGTCATCGCGCAATGGCTCGGCACGATTGCCGCCGGCCTGCCGCCCGCCGGCGCGCTGACGATAATCCTGCTGGCCGCCATGGCCGTAACGCCGTTTCTCAACAATGCCGCCACCGTGCTGGTCATGGCACCGATCGCCGCAAGCTTTGCCGGTGCGCTCGGCTACAAGCCGGAAGCCTTCCTGATGGCCGTTGCCATTGGCGCTGGCTGCGATTTCCTGACCCCGATCGGCCACCAGTGCAACACGCTGGTCATGGGGCCGGGCGGTTATCGCTTCAGCGACTATCCGCGCCTCGGCCTGCCGCTATCGCTGGTAATCGTCATCGTAAGCATACCCACGCTGATGCTGGTGTGGCCGCTGCGGTGATAGCCTGTCGAAATGAACGAACCGAATCTGCGGCCCGGAAGCTACATCATGGACGATCGCCAAAAGCTGGCCCTGAAAGCGCTGGCACTAATGGTGAGACAATATCTCGAAGAGCGTCCTGAGGGCCTGGTCGATAACTATGCGGTGTCGGCCGGGGAATACGCAATCGAGGCACTCACGGCCTTTGGTTAGATGGAGGTGTCGGAGTTCGGCGCGCGATTTGGGCGCTGGACCGATGCAGGACGCGCATTGTTGCGATGGGACGATAGTGCGGCCTTTGCCGCGGAGACCTTTCCTATGCCGCCGCTATCTCCATGACCGGTAATCGATACCGCTAGAAAGTCAGCGCCTTGCGCCACGCGCTCGCGCTACCCCAAAACCGTCACAAGCACGGCGCCCCAGAGTGCGAGCAGCACGTTGCCGATGGCGTAGCCAAGGCCGTAGCCAAGCGTCGGGACCTTGCTTCCCGCCGCCTCCTGCACGGCGGCGAGCGCCGGTGCCGAAGTGCCGGCGCCGCAGCAGGTGCCGGCGAGCACGCCTTCGTTCATCCGGAAGACCCAGCGGCCGAGCGCGAGCGCGGCCAAGTGCGAAATCACGCAGATCAGCGCGCTGGCGATGACCAGTGCCGGGCCGGACTGGACGAGACCGGCCACGAAACTCGGGCCGGCCGAAATGCCGACACAGGCGATGAAGGCGCAGAGCCCGACGCTGTCGAAGAACCAGAGGGTTGCTTCCGGCACGAAGCCGAAGGTGCGCCGGACCGAGCGCAGCCAGCCGGCGACGAGACCCGCAATCAGCACGCCGACGGCAACGCCAAGCCCGATCTCCAGCGCACCGAGTTTCAGCGCGGGAATGCCGATCAGGCCACCGAGAAAGATGAAGACGCCGACAAAGACCATGTCGGTTGCCGTCGTCTCGCGGTCGGCATAGCCGAGCCGCGCGGCGGCATCCTCGACATGGCGGCGCGCGCCGGCGATCGACATGACGTCGCCGCGGCGCACCGTCAGCCCGGGAAAGATCGGGATCGGCTGGCCGGCGCGCAGGATACCGCGCAGGAAGACCGAGCGTGCCTCGGGCTGCTGCCTGAGTTGCCACAGGCGTTTGCCGGCCACTTCCTTGTTGGTGACGACCACATCGAGGGTCTCGACAGGGATATCGAGCAGCTCGCGGTCGTCGATCTCTGTGCCGATCCGGCTGGAATATTCGACCAGGAAACCGCGAAGACCTGCAACGGCTATGACGTCACCTGCCTGCAGGCGCTCCTTGCTCGTGGGTGTGACGATCTCGCGGCCCCTGCGGATCTGCTCGATATAGGCCTTCTGGTTTTCAGGAACCCTCGCTTCCGCTTCTGCAACCGTAAGGCCGACCAGGTTGTCTGCGACCTGGAAGGCACGCGCTTCGATCTCGCGGCGGGCGGTGTCGCCGTTGTTCTGCGGGGTGATGTTGAGTTCGGCTTCGAGTTCGGCGCAGGCCTCCTTCAGGCTGCGGCCGAACATCCGCGGAGCCAACTGCGACTGCACGAGAATGGCGCTGACGACACCGACAAGGTAGGCGACGGCAAAACCGGTCGCCACGGCGGATTCGAACTGGTTGGCCGCTTCGGGCGTCGGTGCCGTCTTGCGGAAGGTGTCGATGGCGACGCCGACGGTTGCCGATTCCGTCGCTCCGCCTGCCAGCACGCCGGCTGCCGTTCCGAGATCGAATGCAAAGAGCATCGAGAGAATGATCGCGACGCCGAGGGCGACGACGCAGAGCGTCACCGTAACGGCGATCTGGGGCAGGGCATCGGCGTTGAGACTCTGGAAGAATTGCGGGCCGGTGCGGTAGCCGATGGCAAAGAGGAAAAGCAGAAAGAACGCCTGCTTTACATCGTTCGACAACACCGCGCCCGTCTGGCCGATCAGCACGCCCGCCAGCAGGCAGCCGGTGACGGCGCCGACGGTCACGCCGAAGATGGTGATCTTGCCGACGGCGTAGCCGATGCCGAGCGCGAGAAACAGGGCAAGCTCAGGATGCGCTCTGAGTATGCCGAACAGATGATCGATCACGCCGCTTTACTCCCAACTCCAGCCGAAGGGGCGCCTTCAGCCTGACAATGCGCTGCTTGCTCGCCGGCGGGAAACCGCCGGAAAATCTGGGGTGGCTGGACAACAGGACGTCTGCTCACGCCCTTCTGCATGTTCCCCGTGATCGTGGCCGATTGATAGGCGAAAACATGCAGCAATTCAAAGTGCTACAGCGACCTCCGCGCGTCCAGGAAGACGCGCGGTGCGGTAGGGGGAAGCGGCCGGCATGTTTGCCGGCCGCTTCGATCAGCTAGCTGATCTTCAGGCCCTTGGCTGCCTGGTAGGTCTGGACGTAACCGCGCGCCACCGAGCGCACGGCGCGGCCGATCTGCGAATAGGCGTCGTCATTGAGGTTGGCGAAGGAGACGCGTGCCGACCAGCTCGGCGCATCGAAACCCGAGCCGTTGAGCAGCACGATGCCGTGGTCCTCGGCAAGCCGGAAGGGAATGTCGAGCGGGTGGATGTTGTCCTTCACCCAGGTGACGACATCCTCGCCGACATATTTGCGCAGCCAGAACTCGAAGTCGATGATGCCGTAATAGTGGTCGAAATAGATGCCCGGATTGGACTCGACCCCCATGCCCTCGATCAGGTTCCAGAAGCGCTTGGTGCAGATGGCGATGCAGGCCTTCTGGTAAGCCTTCTCGACGTCCATCAGCTCGACCAGGCCGAAGAGCGTCATCATCACCTGCTGGGGCAGCGACAGGCCGGCGGTGTGGTTCAGCGCTACGTCGCGGCTGTCGGCGACGATGCGGTCGATGAACTTCACCTCGCGCGGCTTCGGCGTCATCGCCTTGTAGCGTTTTTCAAGGAGCTTCTGGATCGGTTCGGCGTGGGCCTTGATCTTCTCGTCGAAGATGTTGTCCTCGGCGACGGCAATGACGCCGAGGCGCCAGCCGGTGCAACCGAAGTACTTCGAATAGGAGTAGACGCCGATCGTGTTGCGCGGCAGATGCCCAAGCAGCGATTGGAAGCCCGGAACGAAGGTGCCGTAGACGTCGTCCGTCAGCACGATCAGGTCGGGGCGCTTCTTGTTGACGAGGTCGACAAGGCGCTTGATCGAATCCGGATCCATCGCCACGGCGGACGGGTTGCCGGGGTTGACCAGGAACAACGCCTTCACCTTGGGGTTCTCCAGCGCCTTGATGTCTTCGTCGGTGAACTGGAAGCGGTCCTCCTGCTCGGCGCTGACGTTGATAGTCTTGAGATCGTAGTCCTCCAGTTCCGGCATTTCGAGATAGGGCGTGAAGATCGGCGTTCCGAGCGCGATCGTGTCGCCGGCGTTAAGCAGGCGGGCGTTCTTCAGTGCCTTGAAGATGTAGCACATGGCGGCGGTGCCGCCTTCGACCGGGTAAAGGTCGAACTTTGCCTTCGGTCGGTGGCCGGCGCACATTGCCCACATCAGGTATTCGTGGGTGATGATCTCGTTGTGGTGCAGCGCCCGATCGGGAACCGGATAGTTGTCGCCGATGATCGAGTCCGTGAGCTCGTGCACGAAGGCGTCCGCATCGAAGCGGAAGGTGGTGATGGCGTAGTTGACGGCGTCGGAAAGCGTCTTTGCCGGCGGAATGCCCTCATCCTCTTCATCCCAGTCGGCCGTGCTCTGCAGTTGCTTCTTCGTCCATTTCTCAAACCGCGCGTGGGCGCCGTCCTTCGGCGGCATGCCGGCCACACCGGCCTTCGGGTCGTAATAGGCGCGCTTGGCTTCCGTCAGCGCAAACTGGCCGAGCAGGAAGAAGGCTTCGCGAGCGCGTGTCGCCGTCCAGTTCGGGTTGCCGCGGCCGGCATTGAGGAAAGCCTTGGCGGATTTCTGTGAGCTCGACTTGGCGAGCTTGATCAGTTCGTCCTTGATTTCGAACGGGCTGAGATCGGAAAGGCTATCGTAGAAATTTCTGTCCAACATGGTCCACACTCCCTGTGATCTATGCATTTTGAACGATGGTCGGCTTCGCCCGCTCGCCTCAGGCGAGCATGATGACGATGACGAGGCCGAAGATGGTCAGCAGCGTGTTTCCGATGGCGTAGGGCATGCCGTAGCCGAGCGCCGGCACCTTGCTCTTGGCCGCCTCCTGGATCATGCCGAGCGCTGCCGTCGTCGTTCGCACACCGGCGCAGGCGCCAAACAGGATCGCCGGGTGGAACTTGAAGACATAGTGGCCGAGGAGCACCGAGGCGATCATCGGGATCGACGTGGCGACCACGCCCCAGATGAACAGCGAAATGCCGACCTCCTGCAGGCCCGCGACAAAGCCCGGGCCGGCGCCGATCCCGACGACGGCGATGAAGATGTTGAGGCCGAGCGTGTTCATCAGCCAGAGGGCCGGCGAGGGGATCCGGCCGAAGGCGGGGTAGGTGGTGCGCAGCCAGCCGAGCACGAGGCCTGCCAGAAGCGCGCCGCCGGAGGTGGAAAGGCCGATCGGGATGCCGCCGATCGTAATCGTGAGCGCCCCGATCATTGCGCCGACGAAGAGACCCCAGCCAAGGAAGGCAATGTCGGTCGTCTCGACGGGCCTGTCGGCAAAGCCTAGCGCCTTGATCGCCGCTTCGACGTGTCTCTTGGCGCCGCCGATGGTGACGATGTCGCCGCGCTCGACGGTGGTGCCGGGCAGCACCGGGATCTCGACCAGCGAGCGGATGATCTTGCGGGCATAGACGCCGCGCGCCCAATCCATCGTGCTGACATCGGCGAGCGTCTTGCCGGCAAGCGCCTTGCTGGTGACGTAGACGTCGACCACTTCGGCTTCCGCGTTCAAGAGCTCCTTGTCCTCGACCTCGATGAGCTTGCTGTCGAGGTTTTCGACGAGCACTGCACGCCGGCCCGAAAAGGCAACGACGTCACCTGGCTGCAGCACGGTGTTGCCGTCGGCTTCGATGATCTGGTCGCCGCGACGCAGACGTTCGACAAAGACACGGATGCCGGGAAGAATGTCCTTGACCGGCTTGCCGGTCAGCCCGCTTGCCTGATCGACGCGGTAGGCGCGAAGGCCGAAATCGTGATAGGCGCGGGTGATGCCGGGTTCGCTGCTCTCGGTGCCGCCGCCAAGCTTGGCCTCATATTCCCGGCACGCCGCCGGAAGGTCGATACCGAGAAGCTTTGGCCCAAGCTGGGCGAGGATGATGGCCGAGCCGATCGTGCCCCAGATATAGGTCACCGCATAGGCGATCGGGATCTGGTCGGCAAAGGCCTTGGCCTGCTCGGCCGGCAGCCCGAGGGAGTTGATCTGATCCGTCGCGACGCCGATTGCAGCCGAGATCGTCTGCGATCCCGCATACATGCCGGCGCCATAGCCGAGCGGAAGCCCGGCGATCAGCGCGCAGAGATAGGGAACGATGAGGCACAGCACCAGGACAGACAGCGCGAAGGCGATCTGCTTTGGTCCGTCGGTGCTGAGGCCGCGCACGAACTGGGGTCCGACGCCGTAGCCGACGGCGAAGAGGAAGATCAGGAACAGGGTGGATTTCAGGTCACCGGAAACCTGGATGCCCAGCTGCCCGATGAGAACACCGGCAAGAAGCGTTGCGGTGACGTTTCCGAGATTGAATCCCGCGACCTTGATCGGCCCGATCAGGAAGCCGATGCCGAGTGCCAGGAAGACGGCCACGGGCGGGTATGTCCGAAGTGTGTCGACGAAGAAATCGATGGGATTCACTACTTTTCCCTTCAGAAAGTTGAGTTGCCATCACTTCATTTCGGGATTGCGCCATTTCTGTACTGCGCGGTCAAGTTGAGTTTATTGGTGCGTTACCGATGCCCAATCTTAGCTTTGCCGATTGTCGCTTCGGCCGATGATTTTCTCAACAGACATGGGGTTACGTGAGCGTAACGTACGTTAAGATCGCCGGCATTTGCGCATGGCGCTGGCGCTTTTTGTGGGCGCGCCGGCACCAGTCGGAAAGCATCGGGCCGGGTGGTCGGCCGATCGGCGTGCGCAGGGCGGATCGGGGGGGGCGCCGGGCAGCGCCGCCGCGGCAAATTTCGCCGGCTACTCAACTTTGACATTGCAATACGTTATGTTATTTCATAACAAATCCTGCATGACGAAACGCCGCATGTTGATAGATCCCGCACACGCACCCCTAGCAGTTGTTTCATCGGCCGATTCATGCGAGGAAGAGCGTGATGGTGCTGCGTCCGCGGAAATGCGGAAGCGGCTGAAAAGGGAACACGGAACGGACGACCCAAATGGGGCCGAAACCGTGGCTGCCCCCGCAACTGTGAGCGGAAAGCGCATTCACACCATGTCACTGGTCAAAGACCGGGAAGACGTGGATGCGCCGCGACCCGCGAGCCAGGAGACCTGCCATCGAACCGATCAACCACAACGGACGGGGTGTTCCGATGGAAAAGAACTGGCTTTCGCGCGACGGTCATCCGTCATCCTGCCGCTTCGCCATCTCCTGCCGTCACTCCGGCGGAGAGAGAAAATGGCTGAGCCGAATTCCCGACAGCACAAGATAACGGTTTGCACCGATTGCCGTTTTACCGGCGGTCCCTGCCTGCCGGGCGCCGAGCTGATAAAGCGTCTCAACCGCAGCATCGCCGCGCTCGGCGAGCCGCTCGATCGTGATTTCTCGATCGCCGGCACCGTCTGCATGGCGGCTTGCACGCGACCCTGCACCATTGCCTTCCAGGCGACGGGCAAGGCGACCTATCTCTTCGGTGATATCTCGCCGGAAGAGGATATCGACGACCTCGTCCGCTTCGCCGCCATCTATGCCGAACGTGGCGACGGCATGACGCGTGCCGCCGAGCGTCCGCGCGGCCTCAAGACAAAAACGCTCGCCCGCATTCCGGCGGCAGTGCTCGTCTCCGAAGACATTGGAGGACGGTTCCAATGAGGGCGACACGCAAAGGGTTGCAGCGTCCTCTGGTGCGCGGGCAGAAATGCGCCGCGGCACGGGGAGGGACGCGATCATGACCTGTTCAGCGACGGGAGCTGCCCTCAAGGTGGAAGGCCTTTGCTGGGGGCCCCGTGCGGGGTTGACCCTGGTCGAAGACATGGATTTCTCGATCGAAGCGGGCAGCCGCCTTGCGATCCTCGGGCCGAACGGCGCTGGCAAGACCTCGCTTCTGCGCTGCCTCTACCGGGCGGTGCAGCCGAATGCCGGCCGAATCGAGATCGACGGCGTCGACCTCTGGTCGATCTCGG
>NZ_JAEPRP010000189.1:0-13796 GCF_016652895.1 Ensifer sp. SSB1 | reverse complement strand
TTCTCGACCTGCTGCGCCTTGAGGTAGCTTTCGATCAGCAACTGATATTCCGGGAAGATCTTGGTGTAGATCTCCGCCCACTGCTGGGCGTCGTCGCGGTGCCAAGTGCGCTGCAGTTCGGAGGCGACCGCTGCGGTATCCATCGGCACCACGCCGGCCTGGACGACACGGGCAAGGGTGATTTCCTGTGCCATCTTCGAATAGGTGCCCGAGGCATCGACGACCACGAAGACCTTGTAGCCATCATAGACGGCGCTGATCGCCGGGAAGGCCATGCAGACGCTGGTGATCGTGCCGGCGATGATGAGGGTCTTGCGGCCGGTTTCCTTCACCGCGGCGACGAAATCCGGATTGTCCCAGGCATTGATCTCGCCGCGGCGGGCGACGTATTTGGCATGCGGCGCGTTGGCATGGATTTCCGGGATCAGCGGGCCGTTAGGGCCCTGCGGCACGGAGGCCGTGGTGATGACCGGCATCTTGGTCAGCGTCGCCATGCTGGCAAGCGCTGCCGCATGGGCACGAAGCTTCGGCATCGGCATGTCGTTGACGGTCTGGAACAGGCCGCTCTGGTGGTCGATCAAAAGCATCACGGCATCATCGGGATCGATAACCGGGCGCTGTCCGTTGAAGTTTGCAGGGGTCATGGTCTTGCTCCTTGTTGGAACGCAGGCATGCGTTCGGGTTCGCCGAAACACGAGCGCTTCGACGTTTGAGGTGGGGCGCGGCGGTCAGCCGCGCCCGCGTTTTCGGTTATTCGGATTTGTCGTAAGAGAACTGGATGCCGGCGGTGCCACCGGTCTCGACGAAGAGGTTCATGAAGGCGGTTGCCGTGTCCTTGCGCTGCCAGTCACGCTGCAGCTCGCAGAAAAGTTGGGGCACGCTGATCATCTGGCCACCCGCCTGTTCGATCCGGCGCAATGCAGCCTCATGCGCAGCGACGGACGTGCCGCCGACAGCATCAACCGGGACATAGACCTCGTAGCCCGCCTTCAGCGCATCGAGCGCCGGAAATGTCAGGCATGCTTCGGTCCAGAGCGCGGTCATGATCAGTTTCTTGCGGCCGGTCTTCTCCACTGCCTGACGGAATTCGACGTCTTCCCAGGAATTGATCGAGGTCCGGTCGTAGGTCGGGAATTCCTTCAAGACCCGATTGACCTGCGGGATCGGCGGCTTGTTCAGCCCGGTCTTCACGTTGACCGTCGAATGGACGATCGGCAGCCCATAGACGACAGCGGCCTTGGCCGCGCCGCAGATGTTGTTGATCAGCAGTTGTCGGTCCATCGACGCGATCGAGTTCACCTGGACCGGTTGGTAGTCAATGATGATGAAGGTCGAGTTGGCAGGGGTCAGCAGATGGTCCTTTGAAGGATCACGAATTGCTTCACTGGTCATGGTCGTCTCCTTCCTTGCATGCTCGAGATAGTCGGCGGACACTGCCGTCACCGGCCGCCCGAGCGTCGGTCCGGGGCACGGGCACATGACAGGCTGAGCCGGCGCTAGGCGCTCGCGATCTTGCCGAAGCGGCCGGATTGAAAGTCAGTCATCGCCTGCCTGATTTCCTGTTCGGTGTTCATGACAAAGGGGCCGTACATGGCGACCGGTTCGTCGATCGGCTCGCCGGTGAGGACGAGCGCCTTCACGTCCGAGCTGGCATCCAGTGTAACGCCGCCGCCGTCACGGCCGAAGAGAACAAATTGCGCCTCCCCGACAAGATCGCTGCCATTGACCAGAACATTGCCGCGCAGGACCGCCAGGCCTGCCGAATGACCCTCGGGCAGATCGAGGCTCAGTGCACCCTGCTGTTTTAGCCGCAAGTCCCAGAGATTGACGGGCGTGAAGGTGCGGGCAGGCCCTTGCGCCCCCGCATAACGCCCGGCAATCACCCGCAGTGCTCCGGCGCCGTCCGGCAGGTTCACGGTGGGAATGTCGCGATCGAGCAGGGTCTGGTAGCCCGGTTCGACACTCTTGCTGGCGGCCGGCAGGTTGACCCAGAGCTGGACCATTTCGAGTGTACCGCCCTCTCGGGCGAAGCGCTCCGAATGAAACTCCTCGTGCAGGATACCGCCGGCGGCCGTCATCCACTGCACGTCGCCCGGGCCGATATGCCCGCCATTGCCGGCGGAGTCGCGATGGTCGACCTCGCCCTGGTAGACGATCGTCACCGTCTCGAAGCCGCGGTGCGGATGGACGCCGACGCCGCGCGGCGTCACACCCGGCGCAAAATTCATCGGCCCCGCATAGTCGAGCAGCAGGAACGGGCTGGCGTGATCGCCGGCGCGGTCACGCGCCAGCAGCGAGCGGACTGGGAAACCGTCGCCGACCCAATGCGGATGCGCATTCCCGAAGATGCCGAGTATCTTTCTCATGGCTGTTTCTCCTTGGCCTCGCCGTTTCAGCGAGAGCGTTGGAGGGAAGATATGACTGCACCAAATCTAGCGGTAGACGGCCAATTCGGACTATAGTGTCCTGAAAACAGGACAAAGACGCATGCAGGATTTGAACGACCTCAAGCTGTTTGTCGACGTGGTCGAGCAGAACGGCTTTGCTGCGGCTGCCCGCAAGCTCAACATGCCGCGCTCGCGCCTGAGCCGCCGCATCGGTCTTCTGGAAGAGCGGCTCGGGGTGCGACTCGTGCAGCGCTCGACGCGCCACTTCGTGATCACCGAGATCGGTCGCGAATATTACCGCCATTGCGTCGCCATGCTGGTGGAGGCCGAGGCGGCACAGGAGATGATCGACCGCACCCGTTCCGAGCCGCAGGGCGTCGTCCATGTCAGTTGCCCGTCGTCCGTGGTCTATTTCCAGGTCGGCGAAATGATCGCCCGGTTCATGGCCGAATGTCCGAAGGTCGAGGTCGTGCTCGAGAGCACCAATCGCCGCGTCGACGTCCTGCGCGAGGGCATCGATGTCGCGATCCGCGTGCGCTTCCCGCCGCTTGAGGAAAACGACCTGGTCGTCAAACGCTTTGCCGAGAGCAAGCAACGGCTGGTCGCCAGCCCCAGGCTGCTCGCCGGAATAAGCACGCCGCCGGCACCGGCTGATCTCGGCGCCCTTCCGAGCCTTGCCTGGAACCCCGACCGCCAGAGCCACGACTGGCGGCTCGATGGCCCCAACGGCGCGACTGCGATCGTCCGGCACCGGCCACGTCTCGTAACCGAAGACATGGTGGCCCTGCGGCTGGCCGCGCTCAATGGCGTCGGCATCTGTCAGCTTCCGACGATGGTGGTGCGGCAGGACCTGAAGGACGGCACGCTCGTCGACGTGCTACCGGATTGGGCACCGAAAGCCGGCATCATCCACGCGGCCTTTCCGTCGCGCCGTGGGTTGCTTCCCTCCGTCCGCGCTTTGCTCGATTTTCTCGGCACCGAATTTGCGGAACTGGCCCGCCTGGACGAGCCACGCACCTGACCGCCAAGAGACCGGCGATCACACCGCGGCGCTGACCCGCGTCTTGAGGATCGCGGAGAAGCGCGGATCGAAAGTGCGGCTGATCGGCTCTGCGGCTGCACCGATCGCCACCGCCCAGGGGTCGGTGAAACCGATCTGCAGACGCGGAAGGCTCCGGTCGCGCCGGTCGGCGATCGAAGGAAGCAGCGGCATCATCGCGTCGACCAAAAGGCGGGCGAGTCCCGGTGGAAGGCCGCCGCACAAGATCACCGTCTGCGGGTCGAAGATCGTTTCGAGCGCCTGGACCGCGGCGCGCAGTTCAAAGACGGCCGCATCGAGCCAGCGCCGCACCCGCTCGTCCGAGCCGGCGGCAATCGCATCGATATGGGCATAAAGCTCAGGGTCCGCGGGATCGAGGTCGAGCAACCGACAGAGCGAGGCGATCGAGGCGCGATGTTCGAGCGGCGTGCGTTCATCCAGCGATGCACCACGCGGCAGGCTGAGGATCATGCCGATCTCGCCGGCATTGCCGTTGGCACCACGGTAGAGTTCGCCGTTAAGGATCAGCCCCGCGCCAAGGCCGTAGCCGAGATAGATGCACACGGCATGATCGACACCGTGCGCAGCGCCAACCATGCGCTCGGCGGTGGCCGCCGCAGCCGCGTCGTTCTGCAAGCCGACATCGAGCCCCGTGCCGGCGGCAAGCGTCTCGAGCAACGGAAAATTCTGCCACGCCGCCATCATCCAGGTATCGTCGTCATCCGCCTCGATACCGAAGGGGCCAGGCATTGCCGCACCGAGGCCGACGAGCCTGTCTTCCGACTGGGGCGCGATCTCGGTCAGGTCCCCGCGGGTCTTCTCGATCAGTTCGAGGATTGTCCGGACGCCCGTCGCCGGCCCACCGGCCGGCAGGTTGGCCTCGCAACGCACAAGCACCCGGCCGACGAGATCGACTGCAATGGTCCGCGTAACATGGCGGTCGATCTGCAGGCCGATCGCGAAAGCGCCCTCCGGCACGAGGCGATAGGGCGTCGACGGCTGCCCGCGGCCGTTACGCACCGCTTCCAGCGATTCGACCAGCCCGTCCCGCTCCAGATCCTCGATGATGTTGGAGACTGTCTGCTTCGTGAGCGCCGTCGCGCGGGCAAGGTCCGCCCGGGACAACTGGCCGTTCAAACGCAGGGCGTCGATCATGACGCGCCGGTTGTGTGCGCTCGTCCCCTCCTGGTTGGTGCCGCTCTTCGCCCGGATCAGGCGCATATCGTTCATCCAAAAACCCCTCTTGACACTGTTAGAATATTGAACAAAAAATAAGTCAAGACAATTGACTTAATAGGAGCCAAAAAGAGCTCCGGGGGAACGAAGGCGATGGCAGCAAAAGCCGTCGCGAGCGATCCAATTGATATGTCGACGGCCGCTCGGAAACGGACGGATTACTCGCATACGGCGCACCTAGACGCGTCGACGAAAGCTGAAACGCTCAAGATACTGGAGGAAATCATGTTGAAATCGATAAGAACCACGCTGCTTTGCGCGACCCTTGCCGGCGTCTCCTTCGCTGGCCACGCGCATGCGGAAACGACGCTCAACGCGCTCTTCATGGCCCAGGCCGCCTATAGCGAGGCGGATGTGCGCGCCATGACGGAGGCCTTCACCAAGGCCAACCCGGACGTGAAGGTCAATCTCGAATTCGTGCCCTATGAAGGCCTGCACGACAAAACCGTGCTGGCACAGGGCTCCGGCGGCGGCTACGACGTCGTGCTCTTCGACGTCATCTGGCCGGCCGAATACGCCGCCAACAAGGTGCTCGTCGACGTCACCGACCGCATCACCGATGAGATGAAGTCCGGCGTGCTGCCGGGCGCCTGGACGACGGTCGAATATGACAGCAAGCGCTACGGCATGCCGTGGATCCTCGACACCAAATACCTGTTCTACAACAAGGAAATCCTGGAGAAGGCCGGCATCAAGGCGCCGCCGAAAACCTGGGACGAGCTTGCCGAGCAGGCCAAGGTGATCAAGGACAAGGGTCTGCTTGCAACCCCGATCGCCTGGAGCTGGTCGCAAGCCGAAGCCGCGATCTGCGACTATACCACCCTCGTCAGCGCCTATGGCGGCAAGTTCATCGATGGCGGCAAGCCGGCCTTCACCTCCGGCGGCGGTCTCGATGCGCTCAACTACATGGTGACGAGCTATTCGTCGGGCCTCACCAATCCGAACTCCAAGGAGTTTCTGGAGGAAGACGTCCGCAAGGTGTTCCAGAACGGCGAAGCCGCCTTCGCCCTCAACTGGACCTATATGTACAACCTCGCCAACGATCCGAAGGAAAGCAAGGTTGCCGGCAAGGTCGGCGTCGTGCCGGCACCGGGCGTTGCGGGCAAGAGCGAAGTCTCGGCCGTCAACGGTTCGATGGGCCTCGGCATCACGTCGACCAGCAAGAACCCGGATGAGGCGTGGAAGTACATCGTCTACATGACCTCGCAGCAGACGCAGAACGCCTACGCCAAACTCAGCCTGCCGATCTGGGCCTCTTCCTATGAGGATGCCAGCGTCACCAAGGGCCAGGAAGAACTGATCGGCGCCGCCAAGCTCGGTCTCGCGGCCATGTATCCGCGTCCGACGACCCCGAAATACCAGGAACTTTCGACTGCCCTTCAGCAGGCGATCCAGGAAGCCCTGCTCGGCCAGGCTTCGCCTGAGGACGCCTTGAAGACGGCGGCCGAAAACAGCGGCCTCTAAGCCGCCCTCCCAAGCCCCGGGCGGGCAACCGCCCGGGGACCGCGGGATTATGCGGCGGCGCGGCCATTCAGGCGCTTTAACACCTTGATTTGGCGCATCATTCGCTTGGGTCGATTACGGTCCGGGGCAATATGCGATAGCATGACGGGGCTCCTAAGGCCCGAGAAGGTTTCCATCCTATGTCCGGCACCTGGATAACAACGCGCGCATGGCTGCTCATGCTGCCGCTGCTGGTGGTCATGATCGCCGTCATCGGCTGGCCGCTGATCGACACGGTCAGGCTTTCCTTCACCGACGCCAAGCTCGTCGGCACGGAGGGCACGTTCGTCGGCTTCGGCAACTATGCGAAAATGCTTGGCGGCTCGAATTTCCAGCGTGCGTTCATAACGACGACCTGGTTCGCGGTCGTCTCGGTCACGGCGGAAATGGTGCTCGGCGTGCTCGCAGCCCTGCTGCTCAACCAGCAATTCCGCGGCCGCACGGCGCTCAGAGCCCTGATGATCCTGCCCTGGGCGCTCCCGACCGTGGTCAACGCCACGCTGTGGCGGCTGATCTACAATCCGGAATATGGCGCGCTCAATGCCGCCCTGACGCAGATCGGCCTGATCGACAGCTACCGATCCTGGCTCGGCGAACCCAGCTCGGCGCTGACGGCGCTGATCATCGCCGACTGCTGGAAGAACTTCCCCTTGGTCGCGCTGATCGCCCTTGCAGCCCTTCAGGCCGTGCCGCGTGACATCACCGCCGCCTCGCTCGTCGACGGCGCCGGGCCGCTCAATCGCTTCCGCTACGTCATCATGCCCTATCTGGCCGGCCCTCTGCTGGTCGCCCTGGTGCTACGCACCATCGAGGCCTTCAAGGTGTTCGATCTCATCTGGGTCATGACGCGCGGCGGCCCGGCAAACAGCACCCGCACGCTGTCGATCCTTGTCTATCAGGAAGCCTTCTCCTTCCAGCGCGCCGGATCGGGGGCCTCGCTGGCGCTGATCGTGACGCTGCTCGTAACCGTGCTCGCCGTCGCCTACGCCGGCCTGGTGCGCAAAGCTGCAGGAGCATCGTGATGGAACGCCAAAGCCCCGCTTTCACCGTTTTCGTCTACGCAGCCGCACTCCTTTTGGCGGCGATCATACTCGCCCCCATCCTCTGGCTCTTCGTCATGAGCATATCTTCAGCCGCCGACCTCTCGACGAAACCACTCAACTGGTGGCCCAACGAAATCGACCTGTCGCGCTATCAGGTGCTCCTGTCGACGATCGAAAACAGTGCCGGCGCCGCCTTCACCGCCTCGCTGTTCAACAGCCTGAAGGTCGCCGGCATGGCGACGTTGGCCGCGATCGCAGTCGCCATTCCTTCCGCCTGGGCGGTGTCCCGCACCTCAAGCGTCTCCTGGTCGCTCTATGCCGTAATTGCCACCTACATGCTGCCGCCGGTGGCGCTCGCCGTGCCGCTCTATATGGGGCTTGCCTATCTCGGGCTCCTGAATTCGGTATTCGGTCTGGCGCTCGTCTATCTCACCATTCTGGCGCCCTTCACCACCTGGCTCTTGAAATCAGGCTTTGATTCCATCCCGAAGGAAATCGAGAGTGCGGCGATGATCGACGGCGCCCGGCTCGACCAGATCCTGAGGCTCATCACCCTGCCGCTTGCGGCACCCGTCATGGCGACTTCGGCGCTCTTTGCCTTCCTGCTGGCCTGGGACGAATTCTTCTACGCGCTGCTCTTCACCTCGGATCTGCGCGCCAAGACACTTACGGTTGCCATTTCCGATCTCGCCGGCGGCCGTGTCTCCGATTACGGGCTGATTGCTACAGCCGGGGTGCTGGCCGCCCTGCCCCCGGTATTGATCGGCCTCGTCATGCAGCGCGCCCTGATCTCGGGGCTCACCAGCGGCGGTGTGAAAGGATGACGGCCATGACAACTTCGGAACGCCCGGCAGGGCTCGTCGCGATCGATAGCGAAATGGCGCGCCAAGCCTCGGACGCGATCGCCTCGGTGCATCAGGCCACAGCGTTGGCAGCCAACATCGCAGCCTCGTTGAAGACGACCGGCAAGCTGCTGCTTCTCGGCATGGGCGGCTCGCATGCGGTCGGCCGCGCCGTCGAGCCGCTCTACCGTGCCCACGGCATCGACGCCATTGCCCTGCCGTTCTCGGAACAGCTCGGCCAGCCGCTTTCGGTCGAGGGCAAGACGATCCTCGTCACCTCGCAGTCAGGCGAAAGCGCCGAGGTGTTGCGCTGGTTCGGTGAGACCGATGGCGGAACGCCGCATACGTTCGGGTTGACGCTGGAAGGAAGTTCCTTTCTCGCGAAAAACGCAGCGTCACTCGTCGGTGTCGGCGGGACCGAGAAGGCCTTTGCCGCGACCCGCAGCCTGACGATTAGCTTCGCGTTGCACCTCGCCGTCCTCGCCGCCCTCGGCGATGACCCGGCGAGCGCTTTTCATGCACTGGAAAGCCCGCAAACGCCCGATATCGCGTCGGCACTCGCGGCGCTGGATGGCGTCCGGTCCGTCGTCACATCAGGTCGTCGCCTGCAGGGGCTCGCCGAAGCGATCGGCCTAGGGCTGACCGAGCTCTCGCGCCTGCCCTGCTTCTCGCTCGAGGGCGGTCAGCTTCGGCATGGGCCAATGGAAATGCTCGGCCCATCCGTCGGCGTCGTGCTCTTTCGCGGAGCGGATGCGACGGCCGGGCTCGTTCGCGCCATGGCGATCTCCGCTGCCGAAGCAGGCTCGCCCGTCATCGTCTTCGATGCCTCCGGCGAGGCGCAGATCGAAGGCGTCACCACCATTCCCTTTGCGCCGGCTTCAGGCTTAGCGGCGATCTTCGCCATGCTACCGGTCGCCCAGTCCTTCATGATCGCCTTTGCGGCGGCCCGCGTCGAGAATGCCGGCACCCCGGTGCGTTCGACCAAGATTACCCGGAGCGAATAAACGATGCGTCCTCTTGCCGTGGTCGGCAATGCCAATGTCGATCTCATCCTCGGGCCGGCGGCCCCCTGGCCCAAGGCCGGTACCGAAATCATCGTCGACCACGACGAGCTGCGTGTCGGCGGCTGCGCCGGCAACAGCGCGCTCGCCTGGGATTCGCTCGGCGTCGACTATGCGATCGCCGCCAATGTCGGCAACGACCAGTTCGGCACCTGGCTGAGGCAAGCGTTCCCTGAGCGGTCCAAATCCTGGCCGGTCGAAAATATCGGAACGACGCTCTCCGTCGGCATCACCCATCCGGACGGCGAGCGCACCTTCTTCACCACGCGCGGGCACCTGCCGCTCCTGACATTCGATGAGGTCCGGGCGATGCTCGATGGCGAGAAGCTTCGCGGCGGTTACGCGCTTCTGACCGGCTCATTCCTGACCGACGCGCTGACTGCGGACTATGACCGCTTCTTCGACTGGGCCGAGGCCCACGACATTGCAGTGGCACTCGACACCGGCTGGCCGCTCGACGGCTGGACCGAGGCAAACTGTGCAGCGACTATCGGCTGGCTGAAGCGCTGCCGGCTCGCTCTCTTCAACGAGGTCGAGACGACCACGCTGACCGGCGTCTCAGATCCGATCGAGGCGGGGCGCGAACTGAAGGCACACATGCCCGAAGGCGCGATCGTCGTCGTCAAGCGCGGACTGCACGGCGCCATCGCCATCGACGCGGAAGGCCGTCTTTCATCGGCAGCGGCACCCGTCGTCACCGTGGTCGATACGATCGGCGCCGGCGACGTCTTTAATGCCGGGTTCCTGGCGGCACTCGCCGCCGAGATGCCCTTGGAAGCCTGTCTTCGCACCGGCGTCGCCATCGCTTCAGAGGCTATCTCCACCCTGCCGCGCAGCTACGGCCAACCGTCTTACCTTCAGGAGACCGGCGCATGAGCGCTCTTGCCATCGAGAACATTCACAAGCGCTATGGCGAGGTCGAGACGCTGAAGGGCATCGATATCGATCTCGAGAGCGGCGAGTTCCTGGTCCTTCTCGGCTCATCCGGCTGCGGCAAGTCCACGCTCCTCAACATCATCGCCGGGCTCGCCGAGCCGAGCGGCGGCGACATCCGTATTGGCGACCGTTCCATTCTCGGCGCGCATCCGAAGGACCGCGACATCGCCATGGTGTTCCAGTCCTATGCGCTCTACCCGAACATGAGCGTCGCACGGAACATCGGCTTCGGGCTGGAGATGCGCAAGGTCCCGGTCGCTGAGCGCGAGAAGGCGGTGAAGGAAACGGCAAAGCTGCTGCAGATCGAAAACCTGCTCGAACGCAAGCCGAGCCAGCTCTCGGGCGGCCAGCGCCAGCGCGTTGCCATCGGCCGTGCACTTGTCCGCAATCCGCAGGTCTTCCTCTTCGACGAGCCGCTCTCGAACCTCGACGCAAAGCTGCGCATGGAGATGCGCACCGAGCTCAAGCGCCTGCACCAGATGCTGAAGACGACGGTCGTCTACGTCACCCACGATCAGATCGAGGCGATGACGCTTGCGACCCGCATCGCCGTCATGCGCGACGGGCGGATCGAGCAGCTCGGCACGCCGGAAGAAATCTACGACCGCCCGGCCACGCTCTACGTCGCTGGCTTCGTCGGCTCGCCGCCGATGAACATCCTGAATGCGACCGTCGTGGGAGGTCAGCTGAAGATCGACGGCGACGGCCACGCGATCGCCCTGCCGGCACGGCTGCGCAACGTGGTCTCCGAGGGTCAGCGCGTCAAAGCCGGTATTCGTCCGGAAGCCCTGCAACTTGCTGCCGGAAGCGAGCCGACGCCGCTATTCAGGGCCCGCGTCGAGGTGGTGGAACTGACCGGACCCGAACTCGTCACCACTGCTCGGATCGGCGACCAGTGCCTCACCGCCTGCCTGCCGCCGCGCAGTTCGGTCCTTTCGGGTGAAGAACGCGCCTTCACGATCGAAGCGGATGCCCTACATCTCTTCGATCCTGACAGCGGCCGGTCGCTCGCGAAAGACTGACAGTGCCTGCGGGCGACGGTCGGGATTGCTTTAGCAACGGCTTTTCCTTCTTGTGAGAATCGTTCATCACAGGTTGTCCCGTGCGATAAGAGGAAGTGACCGCGATGCCCCTGTCGATCGAAACGCCGGCCGTTCTCGTCGATCTCGAGATTGCCAAGCGCAATATCGAGCGCTTCCAGGCCTATGCCGATGAGCATGGCATTCGCGTCCGCCCGCACATCAAGACACACAAGCTGCCGCAGATGGCCGAGCTTCAGCTTAAGGCCGGCGCCGTCGGCATCACCTGCCAGAAAGTCACCGAAGCGGAAGCGATGGTTGAAGGCAGCGACCTGATCAAGGATGTGCTGATCACCTACAACATTCTCGGCGAAGCCAAGATGGCGCGGCTGGAGCGGCTCAATGGCCGCGTCGCGCTTGCCGTCGTCGCCGACAGCGAGACGGTCATCGATGGGCTTGCGGGCTATTTCGCAGGAAAAGACAAGCCGCTTCGCGTGTTCGTCGAGTGCAACACCGGCGCCGATCGTTGCGGCGTCGGCAGCCCGGCAGAAGCAGCCAGGCTTGCCCGCCGGATCGAAGACGCGAAGGGGCTCGTCTTCGGTGGCCTGATGACCTATCCACCCGTCAACGGCGAAGGGAAAGTCCAGGCCTTCATGACCGAGGCGAAGCAACTGATCGAGGCCGATGGCATCACTGTCCCCGCCATTACCTCGGGCGGCACGCCCAGCATGATGCATGCCGCCGGCGCCCCGGTTGCCAGCGAGTACCGGCCAGGCACCTACATCTACAACGACCGCTCGCTGGTCTCGCGCGATGTCGCCGGCTGGGACGATTGCGCCCTGACTGTACTTGCGACCGTCGTCTCGGTGCCCTCCGAAAACCGCGCGATCATTGACGCCGGCAGCAAGGTGCTGACCTCGGACCTGCTGGGGCTCACCGGCTACGGCCACGTGCTCGGCCGCGACGATATCCGCATCGACCAGCTCTCGGAAGAACACGGCCGTCTCGTTACCGACGGCCCGATCAACCTTAAGGTAGGCGACCAGCTCCGCATCGTGCCCAATCATGCCTGCGTCGTGACCAACATGGTTGACGCCGTCCATATCGTCGAAGGCGACGCGCTGAAGGGCACGTGGCCGATCGTTGCCCGCGGCCACGTACTCTAGCCCCGCGTCATCGAGACCTCTACTCTGCAAATAACCTGGGTTCGCCTGGGCACCTCGCATTCGCCATGGATGTGGGGGCTGAAGGCTTGCCGACGAGCGTTCACTCAAGCGGCCGAAAGGAGAATCGACGCGCCTCCACTGGACAGCGGCATGGCGCCCTCCATGTAATGGTCCTGACGGGCCGGCACGGGCCACATTGGGCGGTTGCAGGCAAACCGTTCCCGAAAAGGCGGCGAGAACGATAGGACATTTCCCGTTTGCCGCCTCGTGTGCCATCTGTTTGCGTTGTAGCAGTCGATTAAATTGATAGTTTTATCTGGTAACCGATGGAGGTCGAAATGGTCTTTGGACGAATTACCGGAATGGTGGGACTGGCAATTGTGCTCGGGGGCCTGCAGCTGGGAGCTGCGAGTGTTGCTTTTGCCGACACGACGATCTTGAACGTGTCCTATGATCCGACACGTGAACTCTATAAGGATTTCAATGCTGCCTTCGCTGAGAAGTGGAAGGCAGACACCGGCGAGACTGTGACGATCCAGACGTCGCATGGCGGCTCGGGCAAGCAGGCCCGCTCAGTCATCGACGGCCTGCAGGCTGACGTCGTCACGCTGGCGCTGGAAGCCGATATCGATGCGATCGCCAAGGAAACCGGCAAGATCCCGGCGGACTGGAAATCGAAATTCGAAAACAACAGTGCGCCCTACACCTCGACGATCGTCTTCCTTGTGCGCAAGGGCAATCCCAAGGGCGTCAAAGACTGGAACGATCTGGTGAAGCCGGACATCCAGGTGATCACGCCGAACCCGAAGACCTCGGGCGGCGCGCGCTGGAACTTCCTGGCCGCCTGGGCCTATGGCCGGGCCGCCAATGGTGGTGACGATGCCAAGGCGCAGGAATATGTGACGGAGCTCTTCAAGCACGTTCCGGTGCTCGACACCGGCGCGCGCGGCGCGACGACGACCTTCGTCCAGCGTGGCCTTGGCGACGTGCTGCTCGCCTGGGAAAACGAAGCCTACCTGTCGCTCGAGGAACTCGGTCCCGACAAGTTCGAGATCGTGACGCCGTCGATCTCGATCAAGGCCGAGCCACCGGTGGCGCTCGTTGATGGCAACGTTGATGCCAAGGGTACGCGCAAGGTGGCGGAAGCCTATCTCGGTTATCTCTACAGCGATACCGGCCAGAAGATTGCTGCCAAGCACTATTACCGGCCGTTCAAGCCGGCGGCAGCCGATCCGGCCGATATCGCCCGCTTCGGCGAGTTGAAGCTCGTCACCATCGAAGACTTCGGCGGCTGGAAGGAAGCCCAGCCGAAATTCTTCGGCGACGGCGGCGTCTTCGACCAGCTGTACAAGCCGGGCCAGTAAGAACGACCTGAGACGCGCAGCCGGGCAATCCGGCCGCGCGTCTTCGCTTGAACCGCGTTGTGCCATTGGTCGGAAGCGCGGTCGATAACGTTTCGCGAGCTTTACAAAGGTAGTGCCATTGACGGAAGCGACGAAGACTGCGCCGTGGCGGTTTCGCCAGCCGAGTGTTTTGCCTGGATTTGGGTTGTCGCTCGGGATCA
>NZ_JAEPRP010000187.1:0-13854 GCF_016652895.1 Ensifer sp. SSB1 | reverse complement strand
CGGTGGGACGACGGTGACCATCACGGGCAGAGGGTTAGCCGCAGCCAATCCGACAGGCGCTGTGAAATTCGGGGCGACAACGGCGACCTATACGATCAACAGCAACACGCAGATCACCGCGACGGCGCCGGCCAGTTCGGCGGGCACGTACGACATCACCGTGGCCACGCCCGGCGGCACCAGCGCCACCAGCGCGTCCGACCAGTATACGTACGTAGCGCCACCCGTAGCGGCCAGCTTCACCTACGGTTCGATCGTTCCCTACAATGACGGCTCCAGTTTCAGCCAGTCGATCGACCTGTCCACACACGTGAGCAACAATCCAACGAGCTACGCGGTCGGCTCCTCAACCACTGCGCAAGGCGGGTCGGTCAGCGTCGACAGCAGCGGACAGGTGACCTACATCCCGCCTGTGGGCTACCGCAATGCCAATGACAGCTTCACCTTCACGGCGACCAATCTCGGCGGCACGTCAAGCCCCGCCACCGTCACTCTGACGATCGGCAATCCGACCCTTACGGTCACGCTGCCGTCGGCCACGGCCACCGTCGGCATGGCCTACAACACCGGCAACGCCGCGGTGACGATCTCGGGCGGCAAAGCACTCTATACGGTCAACAGCGTCAGCGGGTTGCCCGCGGGTCTGGTCGATAGCGGCAGCGGTGTGGTGACCGGGACGCCGACGGCCAGTGGCACCTTCACGGTGAGCGTCAACATCACTGACAGCTCGTTGGGGGCAGGTCCCTACAACACCAATGCGACGGCGACGCTGACGGTCGTCTTGCCGCCGGCGCCGATTGTCTCGTCCTTCGCCATCTCCGGTTTGACCTATAACGCCGGCTCTGCCTCGGCCACGACCTTCAGTGCTGCCTCACATGCAACCAACAACCCGACCGGCTATCAGGTGGGGGCTTCGTCCTATGGCGCCACGATCAGCATCGATAGCACCGGCCTCGTCAGCTATACGCCGCCAGTCGGCTTCCGTGGCACGGACACCTTCAACTACGTCGCGACCAATCCGGGCGGCACCTCCAATGTCGGCCAGGTCTTCGTGACGGTGAACGATCCCGTCTTCTCGGTCACGCTCCCGGCCGCCACCGGCACGGTGGGCGATGCCTATAACAGCGGCGGGGTCGCCGTCAGCGTCAGCGGCGGCAACGCTCCCTATTCCAATTTCTCGGCAACGGGACTGCCGGCCGGCCTGTCGATCAGCAGCGCAGGCGTCATCTCCGGCACGCCCACTTCGGCAGGCAATGCCACGGTCGTGGTCACCGCGACCGACAGTTCGGGAGGGAATGGCAGCTTTACCGGCACGGCCGCAGCCAGCATCAGCATTGCCGCGCCGAGCATCACCATCAATCCCGCGACGTTGCCGAACGCGGCGAACGGCATTTCGTACAGCGCGACGGTGAGCACTACGGGCGGCATTGCCCCGTTTACATTTGGGATCACCGCAGGCGCACTCCCGGACGGCCTCGCGCTGGCCGCCGATGGCACCATCTCAGGCACGCCGACCGGTGGGGGAACCTACCACTTCACGGTCACCGCCACCGACAGCGCAGGGACCGGACCCTATACGGGCGCGCGTGCCTATGCGTTGACCGTCGGCACGCCGACGATGGTTCTGTCGCCGCCACCAGGCGCTCTACCCGGCGGCACGACCGGCCTTGCCTACAGCCAGTCCTTTGGCGCCTCGGGCGGAACCGGCCCCTATACCTACTCTGTAACGGGCACGCTTCCGGCCGGCCTGAGCATGAGTTCGGCCGGCGTTCTTTCCGGCACGCCGACCGCAGGCGGCACGTTCACCTTCACGGTCAACACCACCGACAGCTCGACCGGAACAGGACCCTTTACAGCCTCGGAGAACTATTCCCTGACGATTGCAGCTCCGGCAATCGCGGTTGCACCGTCCACCCTGCCGAACGCGACCTTCGGCGCGGCCTATAGCCAGACGGTGACGGCATCCGGCGGCATTGCCCCCTACAGCTACTCTGTCACATCCGGCACGCTTCCACTCGGCCTCAACCTCAGCGCCGCTGGCGTTCTCTCGGGCACGCCGTCGGAGGTCGGAACCTTCAACATCACGATCAGCGCCACCGACGCGGCGAGCGGTACCGGCCCCTTCACGGGCACGCAAAGCTATGCCCTTGTCGTCGACCAGGTCCTGCCCGTCGCCAACGCCGTCACGGCCACGGTTGCGGCCAACTCCACGGCCAACGGGATCACACTTGCGATCACCGGGGGTGCTGCCGACAGCGTTGCGGTTGCAAACCCTGCCGCCCACGGCACGGCGACAGCGTCTGGCACGACCATAACCTACACACCGGCGCCCGGCTATTCCGGGACGGACAGCTTCGCCTATACTGCCACCAATGCTGCCGGAACCTCATCGGCCGCAACGGTTACCGTCACGGTGACGGCACCGACGCTGGTACTCTCGCCTGGCGCAGGCGCGCTTGCCGACGGCACCAAGGGAACTGTATACGCCCAGACCCTTGCCGTATCCGGCGGCACCGCGCCCTATGCCTACACCGTGACGGCGGCAGGTGCACTTCCGGCCGGACTTGCGCTCGACGGCACAACCGGCCATGTCGGCGGCACGCCCACGGCAACGGGCAACTTCGGCTTCACCGTTACCGCCACCGACGCCTATGGCGCCACGGGCTCGGCCACCTATTCGCTTGCCGTCAGGGCGCCGATCGCCGCCTTCACCTTCACGCCTCAGCCCGGAACCCTCGGCGATGCGATGGCCGGCGAGGACTATCGCCAGCAGATCACGGCGACCGGCGGGGCGGCACCGCTCCTCTATCGGATCGGATCCGGCGCGTTACCCGGCGGCATGGTGCTCAACGTTTCGACCGGCGAGCTGACCGGCCCGCTCGATGCCGCAAGCCAAGGCAACTACACCTTCACCGTGGTGGTCGAGGACAACAACGGCGCGTCCGGTTCTGCGACCTACAGCATGACGGTCAACTCACGCGGAACGACCGTCACCGACCAGGTGGTGAATGTGCCCGCCGGCACGAGCCCACCTGACATCTATCTCAATCGCGGCGCGACCGGGGGACCGTTTACGTCCGCCGACGTGGCCTTCGTGGAGCCTCCCAACGCCGGCACCGCCACGATCATCCAGGGGCGGCTTGCCCAGGCAGGTCCGGTCACCGGGCCGGTCGGCTGGTACTTGCAGTTTACCCCCAATCCGGCATTTTCCGGCGCGGCCAGGGTCGGTTTCCGCCTGACGAGTTCGCTTGGCTCTTCGAACATCGGCACCGTGACCTATAATCTCGCCTACGCCGCGACCGACGTGGCGGAGGATATCAACGCGCTCGTCAGCGGCTTTGTCGAGACGCGGCAGGGCCTGATCGCCAACGGCATATACGTTCCCGGCCTTCTCGAGCGTCGGCAGATGCAACACGCAACAGATTCGGTCACCGCGCGCATGACACCGTCCGAGGAGGGCATGACAGCCAGTTTCTCGACCAGCCTTGCGCAGTTGGATGCCGCGCGGGACGCCGCGGACGGCATCGAGGCAACAGCCTTGCCGCCCTTCAACATCTGGATCGATGGCACCTTCCTCGCACACAAGCGGGACCAGAACGACGGCAAGTGGGGCAGCTTCGCGATGCTCAATCTTGGCGCCGACTATCTGCTGTCGGAGCGAGCGCTTGTCGGCCTGTCGTTCCACTTCGATCGCATGACCGATCCGAGTGACGCGGATGCGGAACTGACGGGCAATGGCTGGTTTGCCGGTCCCTATGCCTCGCTCGAAATCGGCCAGGGTGTCTTCTGGGATACCAGCCTTCTTTACGGCGGTTCGGCCAACGATATCGATACCGAGTTCTGGAACGGCGATTTCGACACGACGCGCTGGATAATCGATACCGCGATCACGGGAGAGTGGCAACTCGACGACGCCACGGTGCTGACGCCGAAGCTGAGGGCCGTCTACTTCAACGAAAAGGTGGATGACTATTCGGTGCGCAACGACGCAGGCGACGAGATAGCGATCGACGGCTTTGACGCCCAGCAGTTCCGCGTCAGCCTCGGCGCTGAAATCGCCCGCTCCTTCACGCTGGACAACGGATCGGCACTCACGCCCAAGCTCGGCGTCACCGCGGGCTATTCAGGCCAGGATGGATCCGGGCTTTTCGGGTCGATCACTGCCGGCTTCTCGCTTCAAACGGCCGACCTCTGGATGCTTTCAGCCGATCTGCTCTTCGACATCGAAGGCGATGGCGAGAAAGCCGCCGGCGGCAAAGTGAGGGCGGGAAGGCAGTTCTGACGGAAGTGGATCGCTGGTCATGCGACGTCGAGCCGAGCAGCGCCCAGCTTACGTGGAATAACCGGCTTGGTTTTCACTTGCTCTGCCGACCACGAGCCCGATCGCGCAACCCGGTGAAATAATCTGCATCGGCCGGGGCCGTCTGTGCGGAGGAAGGCCCGGGCGCTCGCGACCTTCCCGTCCATAGGGACGACATCACCCTGTCGGACCGGCAGCCGATCGCCAGACCGGATGTCGTCGATAGGAACCCCGCGCAGGCCGCCGTCAATGCGCGTCGCGGTCCGCGGCACGCGGGAGAGTAAGTCACGCATTTTCGCGGCGCGCGCCCCTCCGCGAAGCTTTCGAGGAATGTGCCGCCCGTGTACATCAGCGCGACAACCGTTGCCGCCAAGGCTTCTCCAAAGATGAGTGCAGCCGACATCGACAGCGCAGTGACGAGGTCCAGGCCCATTCCCGATGCCATAGGCTTCGGATTATCTCGACAAGTAGGCCCCCCAGAGCCGGAGCGATGGCGATTGTCCATATAAATCGCGCGGCATCCGTTCGGCCTGCGAAGTGCGAGCCGAGCCAAGCAGCAATCCGCCGACGCAACAAGCAGAAGGCCAAGTTTCAGTTCAGCTTCGCTTTGATGTTCCGCGACATCAGGTCTCCGGCGAAGGGCGCGGGTCGGAACCGGCGACTTCCGCGCGCAAGCCGCCTTCGGCGCTATTCTCCAAGGTTAGGGCCAGATTATAGACATTGGCGATCTCCGATACGATCGCCAGACCAAGACCCGAGCCGGGCTTCAGGCGATCCAGGCGCACACCCCGGCGCAGCAGGTCCGGCAGTCTCTCGGGTGACACCCCCGGGCCGTCGTCCTCGACCACAAGCCGGATAAAACCATCGCGCCGGACGGCCGTGACAGCCACACGGCTCGTGGCCCATTTCGATGCGTTTTCGAGAAGGTTGCCGACCAATTCGCGAAAATCATGCGGGTCAATCGGCGCCGTCAGGCCCTCCTGCAAGCCGGCCTCCCATGAAAGGCGCTCGCCTGCCTCGGTGTGCTGAAGCATCCGGATCGTCTCGCCGACGATCCTGGCGACGTCGGCATCGCCGCTCCGCTGGTCCGCGCTCGGTGTGAGCCGCGCACGGGCCAGCTCGTGCTCGACATGGGAGAGCATGGTATCGGCCAGATGGTCGAGTTCGCCAGCGATTTCGATCTCACCCTTCTCGCGGAGGGTCAAGGCATTGTTGGTGAGGACAGTCAGCGGCGTCTTCAGTCCATGCGCCAGGTCGCTGGCCCGGCCCCTTGCGTTGTCCATGGCCGTGGCCTGGGTTTCCAGCAGTCTGTTCAACCGATCGACGAGCGGCTGGACCTCACGGGGGTATGGACCTGCCAAGCGCCTAACGCTGCGGTCACGCACCGCCTCGAGGTCGCGGCCGATGTGGTCGAGGGGTCTCAGGCCGATCCAGAGCTGGATGATCGACATGAGGACCAGCAGCACGGCCAGCACGCCCACATAGGGCAGGATGTCGAGAGCGAAGGCCGCGCGTGCGTTGTCGACCTCATCCGCATTCACCGCAGCCGCAATCCGGACAGGCCTTTTCCCTTCGGGTGCGGCCAACAACAGAACGCGCTCCTGGACCAGGACATCCTTTCCCTCCGGACCAGCGAGGCGATACTGGTGCATGACGCCGACCGGGTGCGCCTCCCGCGGCAGCGGCAGGGCGTAGTCGAATAGCGAGGCCGACCGCAGCTCAACTTTCCCGACTGGATCGTCGATCTGCCAATACAGACCGCCATAAGGCAGCAGGAAACGATTGTCCGGAGGATTCTCAGGCACCTGGACCTTCCCGTCAGCAGAGAAGCGGATGACGGCAGCCAGTCGGTTTATGTGCCCGGTCAATTCGTTCTGGAGGCGCGTACTGTAGCTTTCCGCAAAAATCTGAACGAGAGCAAAAAACGCCGCTGCGAGGCAGATCGAGACGACGACCACGGATGTAAGAATGAAGCGGCCATGGAGCGACCTCATCACTCGTCCGCCGCGATCTGATAGCCGAAGCCCCGGCGCGTGACGATTGCGTCCCGCCCGAGTTTCTTTCGCAATCGTCCGATAAGGACTTCAACGGAATTGCTCTCCCGTTCGAAGTCCTGAGTGTAGAGCTGTTCGGTCAACTCCATCTGCGAAACGGCGCGACTGCGGTTCTGCATGAGGACAGTGAGACATTTGTATTCCAGGGGTGTTACGTCCACGGGCACCCCGTCGATCGCAACCGTACGATGGCGGGTGTCGATTGAAACGGGCCCAGAGGACAGGACTGCGCTCGCTTGGCCGGAATATCTGCGCAGCACGGCGTGCAGTCGGGCAAGCAATTCGGCGATACGGAAGGGCTTGCCGAGATAGTCATCAGCACCTGCGTTGATGCCCTCCACGCGCTCCTCCCAGTTGCCTCGTGCCGTCAGGATGATCACGGGCATGCCTCGGCCAGCAGAACGCCACCTCTTCAGGATGGTGAGGCCGTCGATCGTGGGTAAACCCAGGTCGAGTATGACGGCCGCGAAGTCCTCATGTTCGCCCGCGAACAACACCGCCTCTCCATTCTTCTCGTGCACGACATTAAAGCCCGCCTTCGCAAGATGAGCACCCACGTCACGGGCGATAAGCGGATCGTCTTCGGCAAGCAGCAGACGCATCATTCGTTCTCGATTTCGACGATCCTGCCCGAGGCGGCTTCCACCTCCACTTCGGTGACCCGGCCACTTTCCCTCAGGATCCGGAATTCATAGATGATAACGCCGTCGTCGCGCTCCACCCTGACATCGATCAATTCGCCCGGCAGTTTGGTCAGGACTTGCGCCTTCAGAACGGCCAGTGGGTGAATTCTGCCCTCCCGGACAAGCTCGCTGAGATCATCGTGCGACGGGACGTCGTCGTCTCCGGCAGCATGTGAGCGGTCATCGTCAGCACGGGCAGGTCCCGGCAGCAGGGGCAGGCCGAGAAGGAGAAGCGCAAAGACGCTGAGGATGCGAAACGAACACATCGCACACCGATAGCCCATCGCAGATGACAAGAACCTGACAATCTCCATCAGGTCGTCGTCATGTTGCCTGCCATAGGTTCGACGTCGACCAGAAGAGCAGAACCGCTCCTGGGTATCTGATGGAGAAGACAAATGAAGATGATCATCCTCGCGACCCTCCTGCTCGCCACCGCCTCTGGAGGCGTCGCCCGCGCCGAAGAAGGGCAGAATTGCACAAGCGCGGCCAAGGACAAGTGGCTTAGCGAGAACAGCATCAAGGAAAAAGCCAAAGCCACGGGCCTCGATGTGCGCCGGGTGAAAGTCGAGGGCAGCTGCTACGAAGTTTACGCTATCGACGCCAAGGGCAACAAGGTTGAGACCGTGTTCAACCCCGAGACCGGCGCTGCGGTCGGCAACGAAAGCGAATGATCATGGGCACGATGGATCTAGATGCGGCGAGCACGGGCTCGCCGCCGACGGTCAATGTCTGGGACCCGCTCGTGCGCGTGTTCCACTGGGGTCTCGTCGGACTGTTTGCCTTCTCCTACCTGACAGGCGACGAGTGGAAAAAGGCCCATATCCTGGCGGGATACGTAATCATCGGGCTTCTGGTCATTCGCGTCATCTGGGGCTTTATCGGTACTCGCCACGCGCGATTTTCGAACTTCATATACAGCCCGGTCACAACCGTTAGATTTCTTCTGGACAGCATAGCACTGAAAGCCAAACGCTATATTGGCCACAACCCGGCCGGAGGCGCGATGGTGATAGCTCTTCTCATCTCAATCTCCGGCATCGCCGCAACCGGATATATGATGACGACCGACGCCTATTGGGGTGTCGCGTGGGTGGAGGAGACCCATGAACTGCTGGCGAACCTGACCCTTGGTCTTATTGGCTTGCACGTCGCAGGCGTTGTGCTCGCCAGCATCGAGCACAAGGAAAATCTGGTCCGCGCGATGATCACGGGCCGCAAACGTGCCGAATGATCGCCGGAACGACAATGGTCCACAAGGACGACCACTTGCTACCGGCGCTGGCGCGAGGGAAATCCAAACGCCACGCCCGCCCTTTTGAAGCGATGAGGCGTCTAAATCCCTCGCCTTGAAGGGATTCGAACCGCGGGCAAGCAGCTCGCCCTGGGTTCAATGGAGTGCATAATTGCTGCCCAGAACCAGAAATGCAGTCCTTGCGACGAGGAACTGGCTTATGCATGGCATCGCGTCTGCCACCCTACACTTGCAAGTAGAAAGCAGCATGCAGGCCCATTTCACGCCTTCTTAACCATGAATTGTGAAAATGCGCCCAGCCGGAGGGCATGATGCCGACCGTTCTTTTGGGGTGAAGAGTGCATGCGTAAGCCGCAAGATCAGAAGCTGTCCTCCGGCGACACCATTTTAGAGCCCGGTTATCTCGTCTCCCGTCGCAGCGTGCTTTCAGGCCTCGGTGTCATGACGTTAATTGGTGCCTCCGGCTGCTCGCAGGCGCTTGAACTCCCATCGCTGGAACCGCTCGAGCCGTCCGCTCGTTTGTCGCCTGCGGGCGTTGACAACATGTCGACCGGGGCTATCCCACCGATCAGCGTCGACAGCAACATCACCGACAACGGCACGATGTATGCCTCGACGATCGACAATGGTTTCGTGATCCCGGCAATTCCATACCAGAAGGTCAAGCCGGAATTCCGGCGGCAAATCGTTATCGATCCAACCGGAGAGGCGCCGGGCACCATCGTGGTGCGGCTCAGCGAGCGGCATCTCTATTGGGTGCAGGAAGGCGGTGAAGCGATCCGTTACGGCGTAGGCATCGGCAAGGCCGGCTTTGAATGGAGCGGTCGCGCCGAGATCCAGTACACAAAGCAGTGGCCGACTTGGACGCCGCCCAAAGAGATGATCGCGCGCAAGCCAGAGCTTGTGAAATGGACGGGCGGTCAGCCGGGCGGACTCGACAACCCGCTCGGCGCCCGAGCGCACTATATCTACAAGGACGGCCACGATACTGGCTATCGCGTACACGGCTCACCGGAGTGGTGGACCATTGGCACCCAGGCATCTTCCGGATGCGTGCGCATGATCAACCAGGACGTCATCGACCTTTACAACCGGGTGAAGGCGTCACCGAGCAAAGTCCCGATTGTGGTCGCATGAATTCCACTCGAGGCATGGTTCGAGGACCCGGTTTCAGCGTCGCCTTGCTTTTCATTTTAGAAGGCTCGAGTTTCTGCAAACTGTGAACTTGGAATCAGCGCGAAAACTTGTAAGTTGAGCGACCTTTCCAACTACGAGCGGCCAATGCAGGTTCTAGTACGCGATAATAATGTCGATCAGGCGCTCCGCGTCCTGAAAAAGAAGCTCCAGCGCGAGGGCATTTTTCGTGAAATGCGGATGCGCGAAGCTTTTGAAAAGCCCTCGGTTAAGAGGGCGCGCGAGAAATCCGAGGCGGTGAGCCGCCAGCGCAAGAATGCTCGCAAACAAATGCAACGCGAAGGCCTGCTCCCGTCGAAGCCGAAAAAGAGTAGATAGGTTCATGAACGCTTAGGGCGGCCGCTGTGACGGTGGGGTAGAGCGCCCTGTGGTTCAGAAGCACAGGTCCAAATATTTGTCCGGGGCTGCCGCGCAACTCGAATAGATTAATCAGCACCCGCAAAGCACACGTTAAACATTCGCGCTGCTTGTGCTTCAATCACTACGAAGCACTGGATCAACTCACCCGCATCAAGGAATGACCTCAATCATCGGCGACCTGATACCTGATAGGCGTTCCGGTCGATACATTACGCGATCCGAGATCGCCATAAGGTGAACAACTGAGTCTGTTGGTATTCCCTGATGAGCAGTCCAACCGTCGGTTTACTCTCAGAAGCCGCTTTCTTTCTGGTGCCGCACGGCGAGGATTGTCAAAACGTCCTCATCAATGCGGTAACGCGTGATGTATCCGCTATCTCCAAAATCAATGAGCCACTCTCGATACGGATCCGGCAGATCATCAATAAGGCGCCCCATTTTTGGATGTGCGCCAAGGGCCTGCACACCCTTCAGGATGGCTTCAGCCGCTCGCTTGGCTACCAAAGGGCTTTTGGGCTGCAAGTATTTTCGGAGACGCTCTAGGTCACGAACAGCCGCTGGAGAGAAGACTATTTGTGGCATTCAGGCGCAGCGCTCTCGTCGTCAGTTCCCCACGTGGATAGCCATTTTTCGACCTCGGCCGCAGTGGCATGGAGGCCCGTCGATTGATATTCCTCCCACGCGTCCAGCGTGTCCTGTCGCAATGTTTCTCGCTTCTCTTCTCGCTCGACGTATTGCGCAATCGCCTCTCGCATGATCCAGTGAGACGATCGGCGGCGGATTTCAGCTAAGTGTTGAACGCGACCTTTCAGTTCATCATCGAGCTTGAGCGAGGTTGGGGACGCCATCGCAACCATCCTTAGTTAGAGGTAATACCAAGCGCTAAATATAAGAGCTGCTGTTTCAGTTGTCTATGATCCAGCTCCGTCGCGATCACGCAACCTACCGCCACTCACCTTCCCGGCCGTGCTAGCGACCGGAGTATGTCGATGATGTCGTCGCGTGACGCGGTCGCCTCGGTTCCCGAAGCTGATCCGGCGGTGGAGCGCCATAGAAGCCCACCCTGATCAAGGGCGAGATACCGAGCCCGACGAACCCTCCGTCCGGTTGCTTATTCAGGACACGGTGTCCCCTTGCGGTGAAGGACTGTGCCGCTGCGGAACCGCATCTGACAGAAGTCAGTTCGAACTATAGAGCAGCATGCAAGTTTGCCGGCGAGCTTTTTGCCAGGCGGTTGACAGCCGCATGAACCACTTCCCGGCGGCCAAACTTGTCTCCGCGCCACGGCTCGCGATAAAGTGAGCGCTTGCCCAGAATAAGCGCGGGGCTTTCTCGGTCTCCTACTCGGACGCTCACGTTCGAAGGAGAACGGAAATGCGCAAGGACGAACAAGTGACCGATGCTGCCTTCGTGCTGACGCGCCGGCATGCGCTCGAATGCATGGTATGGGCGGGAACGGGCGTGGTGTGGACCGTCTCGGGCGGCATCCCCAAGTCGCTCAGCTTGCTCGACACAGCTCAGGCGGCCGACGCCGCGCAAGGTGCGATGACCTTCCTGCAGATCTCGGACAGCCATATCGGCTTCGACAAGGAAGCCAAGGTGACCGCCGTCGATACGCTGACCGAGGCGACCGACAGGATCAAGGCGCTTCCGGTGAAGCCCGCGTTCATGATCCATACGGGCGACATCACCCATCTGTCCAAGGACGGTGAATTCGACGATGCCGCCCGCATCATCGACAGCACAGGACTGGAGGTTTTCTATGTTCCCGGCGAGCACGACCTGATCGATCCGGGACAGGGAAAGGCCTATCTCGATCGCTATGGAAAGGGAACGCTTGGCGCCGGCTGGCATGCATTCGACCGCGACGGGGTCCATTTCATCGGGCTGGTCAATGTCGTCGATCTCAAGGCGGGGGGGCTTGGCAATCTCGGCGCCGAGCAACTCGCCTGGCTGAAGAATGACCTCGACGGACGCTCGGCCTCGACGCCGATCGTCGTCTTCGCCCATATCCCGCTGTGGTCGATCTATCCGCAATGGGGCTGGGGCACCGACGATGCCGCGCAAGCACTCGCGCTGCTTCGACGCTTCGGTTCTGTGACTGTTCTCAATGGCCACATCCACCAGATCATCCAGAAGGTGGAGGGCAACATGGTCTTCCACACCGCCCGCTCGACGGCTTTTCCGCAACCGCAACCTGGCACGGCCGACAAGCCCGGCCCCGTGATCGTTCCGGCTGACCAGTTGCGGTCGATGCTGGGCCTGACCTCCGTCGACTTCACGGTCGGCAAGGAAAGGCTCGCGATCACCGATACCACCCTCGCCTGAGAGGGCTGTCGCGAACGCGCTGGAAAGGAGCAATCACCATGCCCGGCACGCTGCTTAAGTCCGCCAAGATGGGGCTTGCCGCCACGTTCGTCGCCCTTCTTGTCCAGCCGATAGCTCCGGCTGGCGCAGCGGAGGCGCGGGTGGTAATCTCGAATTTCACATTCAAGCCGCAGACGTTGACGATCGAGCTTGGCGACACGGTGCGCTTCGTCAATTCCGATGACATGGTCCACACGATCGTGGCGGGCGACGGCAGTTTCCGCTCCGGGCCGCTCGATACCGACGACAGTTTTGCCCGGACCTTCGCCCAATCCGGCACGGTCGCTTATTTCTGTGGTTTGCACCCCTTCATGAAGGGTAGCATTGTCGTCAAATGACCGCCCGCGGCGGCGCGCGGCCGGCGCGGCAAAGAAGGATACGAGCGCTGTGCACGAGGATCAGCCGGCGACCCGATTCCGGGAACTGGTCGTGCCGCACCTTCAGGACGCGCTGATCTTCGCGCGCGGGCTGATGGGCAATCGCGACGATGCGGAGGACGTCGTGCAGGAGGCTTGCCTGAGGGCGTACGCCGCGACTGGGCGCGGCACTGTGCTGCATCCGCGTGCTTGGCTGCTGGCCATCGTGCGCAATACCGCGTTCACCTGGATGACGAAGAACCGCCCGAAAGCGGTCCTTGTGCTCGGCGACGACGCGGAGATAGACCGGCTGGCCGAAACGGCAGGTGCAGCTTTCACCGGCACCCCGATCCTGACGCCGGAGGCCGAACTAATCCGCAAGGTCGAGGCCGCCGCCGTCCAGCGGGCCGTTGATGCGTTGCCGGCGCCACTGCGCGAGATTCTGGTGCTGCGCGAATTCAATGATTTGAGCTATCGCGACATCGCCGACCTTTTGTCGTTGCCGATCGGTACGGTGATGTCGCGCCTGTCGCGCGCGCGCCTCCTGCTCGCCACCTCGATCGCGGAGGCCCATCGTGACTGAAGCCAGATTACCGCCAGAAGCCGATCTTGTAATGCTGAACGCGCTTGTCGACGGCGAACTCGACGCGCCGACCGCTGCAGCGCTCGAACGCCGTATCGCGGACGAACCGGAGCTGGGGAAGGCCCATGAGGCCATCATCGCTACGCGCGCGGCACTAGCCAGGCTCGAACGCCCAGAGGTTGGGACAATGCTGCTCGACAGGATCGAGTCCGCCGCCGGCGCTTCCGGTCCGACTTCCCCTCCGCGGCAACCACGCTGGCAGGTGGACTGGCGGGCGCTGGCCGCCTCCACTGTCTTCACCATCGTCGCGGCGGGAAGCGGCGGCTACTGGCTGGGTGCGAACCGGGCAAGCGAAACCACCAGCGATCTCGTGGCAAGCACCCACCACCGCAGCCTGCTTGCCGCAAGCCCGGTCGACATCGCCTCGTCCGATCGCCACACGGTAAAGCCTTGGCTCGACAACCGGATCGGTATTTCGCCGCCGGCGCCTGATCTGGCTGCGAAAGGCTTCTCGCTTGTCGGCGGCCGCGTCGACGTCATCGGAGGCAATGCCGTCCCGACACTCGTCTATCGCCACAACGAGCATCTCATCACGGTGGTGGCGGAGCCGGCAGCGGCCGGGACTTCCGGCCCCCAAAGCAAACAGACCGACGGCTACAACATGGTGAGATGGACGAGCAGCGGCTTTAGCTACTGGGCGGT
>NZ_JAEPRP010000188.1:12538-13997 GCF_016652895.1 Ensifer sp. SSB1 | reverse complement strand
GGCGAATGACTTGGTGACGACCGTGTAGACGTCCGAGACCGGGTAGGAGTTTACCTTCGGGTTCGGGCAGTCAGGAACGGCAGTGCACGCGTCCCAATCGGCCTTGTCGTGATCGACGCCGAAGGAGAGGCGGGTCATCTCGTACTTGCCGAGGATGGCGGTCGGCGCCCAATAGTAGCCGAGCCAGCCGGTCTTCTTTTCGAAGGCGTTGGCGATCGAGCCGTCAAGGCCGGCGGCCGAGCCGGTGTCGACCAGCAGGAAGCCGGCCTTTTCCGCATCAAGCGCCTTGTAGAGATTGGCGGTCGAAACCTGGCAGTTCCAGCCGGACGGGCAATTGTGAACGGCGGCCTTCGACGAGTCCTCGGGTGCAGGGAAGAGTTCCGGATGTTTCAGCGCGTCCTGCACCGTCTTGATGTCAGGATGTGCATCGGCGAGGAATTTCGGGATCCACCATCCCTCGACGCCGCCTTCGCTCAGGATCTTGGCGGCTTCGATCAGGCGGCCTTCCTTGATCGCTGCGTCGAGCGGCGTGCGCACGGCGTTGACCCAGAGTTCCGGCGCCATGTCGGGCTGCGCCTTTTCGTTCATCGAGGCGAAGGTAGGCATGGTGTCGCCGGTGACCAGCGTCACGGTGCAGCCGTAGCCGTTTTCGAGAATGAATTTGTCCACCTGGGCGGCAACGCCGGCGGAAGCCCAGTTCATTTCGGCAATGCTGACTTCACCGCATTCCGCGGCCTGCGCGGAACCCGCCAGGGCATAGAGGCCCGCGGCGAGAATGGTGGAAGCGAGGAGTTTCTTCATGTTGCAAGACCTCCCAGTCTTTATTTGCAGCCAATATCCAAACGGGAATCCAAGGGGGATGCCGAGCATCCTCCGTCACCCGGAGCAACTATGCAGCCTTGGGTTCGGCATCAAACAAGCCAAGGTTCACCCTTGCTGCGGACGGTGCGGGAGTTCTTTTTCAGCCCTGGCCGCGGAACCCTGTCGCCAGCCAATCTCCTCTTATACCGCCAGCCAAGCCTAAGTATTCTCGTTGAGAAATCAACCTCTTCAATCGGAAGGTCGGGTTGAGGGAGTGCTTCGCGCGTTCTGTCTGCGACATGGTCGGAGGACGCGTTTCGAGCATGAGAAAGGCCGAATTTAAGCAATAACGACAATTCCTGCCGCAAAAAATGGCGCCATGCGCCACATCGCTCGCAACCCTGTCGAGATCCTGACGTTTCCTGTCGTGATTGCGCCACGGAGATCGGCGCGCATGTCGCGAAAAAAATTCAAAAAAAGCCGGAATTCATCTTTGGTTAAATCCTCAATAACCATCCGGTAACGATGTCCAGCTAATTGTTCTTCTCGCGGCGGGGGACTGCCGCAGGTCCGGATCAGGTAGTGCGTCCCGGACTTGGAGCGAACCTTCGGTGCGTTACCCCGAAGTGACCAGGCGTTTTTTGGCGGCCGCATCCCT
>NZ_JAEPRP010000188.1:0-12528 GCF_016652895.1 Ensifer sp. SSB1 | reverse complement strand
CCCTCTTGGCGAGGTTGATGCGGCCTTCGCATTTCAGGGCCGTCGCCGGACATAAAAAAACCGCCCCGGAGGGGGCGGTGGAGGAGGCTCTGGGAGGAGAGCTCGAAGGGGCTTCAGCCCCGATCGCAGGCTTAGCCTACATTCGACGTGCGGATGACGCCGAGCGGACCGAAGGGAGCGTCAACGACGAGGTTGCGCACGCGCGACTGGCTGGTCGGAACCTTGGAGTTCCAGGCGATCTGAACGAAATTCTGCTTGCTGAAGATGTACAGCATGGACGTGAACCTTGAGAAGCCGGAGGCCTATTCCTCCGGTGCGTGTTGCTATGGCGTTGATATAGGTGTGCGCTGCAAAAAATTGGATGCCAAACTCGCCACGCCATGTCGCATTCTGGCTACCCGGCGCGACATTTTCGACAAGCCTTGCGAAAGCGCGAAACAATGCGTGAAAGGGCTTTGTCAATTGCGGCGAAATCGTGTCGAAACAGACCTTTGCCGCTGCCCGTTTCAGTGTTACCGATGGCCGCATGACACGCAGGATCATGTTGCAGGGAACCGGCTCTGATGTCGGAAAATCGGTATTGGTGGCGGGGCTCTGCCGGCTTGCCGCCAACCAGGGCCTGAAGGTCCGTCCGTTCAAGCCGCAGAACATGTCGAACAACGCCGCCGTTTCCGACGATGGCGGCGAGATCGGCCGGGCGCAATGGCTGCAGGCGCTGGCGGCCCGCGTGCCTTCGTCCGTGCACATGAACCCGGTTCTGTTGAAGCCGCAATCCGATGTCGGCAGCCAGATCGTCGTCCAGGGCAAGGTGGCCGGGCAAGCCAAGGGCCGGGAGTATCAGGCGCTTAAACCCAAGCTGCTTGGCGCCGTGATGGAAAGCTTCGAACAGATATCGGCCGGTGCCGATCTGGTGGTGGTCGAAGGCGCGGGCTCGCCGGCGGAAATCAACCTTAGAGCCGGTGACATCGCCAATATGGGCTTTGCGACCCGGGCCGAGGTGCCGGTCGTGCTCGTCGGCGACATCGACCGCGGCGGGGTGATTGCCTCACTCGTCGGCACGCATGCGATCCTGCCCGAGGAAGACCGGCGCATGGTGACCGGTTATCTCATCAACAAGTTCCGCGGCGACGTCACGCTCTTCGACGACGGCATTGCCGCGGTCAACCGCTTCACCGGCTGGCCCTGTTTCGGAGTCGTGCCCTGGCTGAAGGCGGCGGCGCGGTTGCCGGCGGAAGATTCCGTCGTGCTGGAAAAGCTGGCGCGCGGCGAGGGGCGGGCGTTGAAGGGTGCCGTGCCGGTGCTCTCGCGCATCGCCAATTTCGACGATCTCGATCCGCTTGCCGCCGAGCCGGAAATCGATCTTGTCTTCGTGCGGCCGGGCAATCCCATTCCCTCGGATGCCGGGCTCGTTGTCATTCCCGGCTCGAAATCGACCATCGGCGATCTCATCGATTTCCGCGCTCAAGGCTGGGACCGTGACCTCGACCGCCACGTGCGTCGCGGCGGTCGGGTCATCGGTATCTGTGGCGGCTACCAGATGCTCGGCCGGCGCGTCACCGATCCGCTCGGTATCGAGGGCGGCGAGCGCTTAATCGAGGGTCTCGGGCTGCTCGATGTCGAGACCGAGATGGCGCCGGAAAAGACGGTGCGCAACAGCCGCGCCTGGTCGCTGGAGCATGACGTGGCGCTCGAGGGCTACGAAATCCACCTCGGCAAGACGCAAGGTGCGGACTGTGCGCGGCCGTCAGTGCGCATCGACAATCGCGCCGATGGCGCGCTTTCGGTCGATGGCCGGGTGATGGGCACCTACCTGCACGGGCTCTTCACCAGCGACGCCTACCGCTCCGCGCTGCTGAAAAGTTTCGGCATCGAAGGTGGTGCCAGCAACTACCGCCAGTCGGTCGATGCGGCGCTGGATGATGTCGCGAACGAGCTGGAGACGGTGCTCGACCGGCGCTGGCTGGATGGGCTGCTCGGCCGGTAGCCAGGCAAGCGCCATCAGCCGCGATCGACAGGGTTGCGGCCTTGTTGGCGACAGCAAGGGACCGACGGAAACCCAGCATCATCCGTCGTTCCGTTGTAGAATTCATGCGGGAAGGATGGAGCGTCTGGTCACGGTCGCACGCTCCAAGGCGGGTGTCACGTGCAGGACGAAACCAGACGAGCCCATTGGGACAATGCCTATCAGTCGAAGGGCGAGGCGGGCGTCAGCTGGTTCGAGGATACGCCGGCCGTTTCGCTTGACCTCATCCGCAGGCATGCGGCGTTCGCCTCGTCGTCACTGATCGATATCGGCGGCGGCGCGTCGCGGCTGGGGGATGCGCTGCTCGACGCGGGCATGAAAGCGATCACGGTGCTCGATCTGTCACCGGCCGCACTGGATGCCGCCAAGGCGCGCCTCGGTGCCCGCGCCGGTGATGTGCACTGGGTTGCAGCCGATGTGACCGCGTGGAAGCCGGATCGCAGCTACGATATCTGGCATGATCGCGCCGCCTTTCACTTCCTCACCGATCCCGACGACCGGGCGGCCTATATCGAGCGGCTGACGGCGGCCGTCGTGCCCGGCGGGCACGCCATCATCGCCACATTCGCGCCCGACGGCCCGGAGCGCTGCAGCGGCCTGCCGGTGGTGCGCTATGACCCCGCCGCACTCGCCTATGTGATCGGGCCGTGCTTCCGGCTGGTCGAGCACATGGAACACCAGCACCGGACCCCGTGGAACTCGACCCAGGCCTTTCAGTTCAGCGTGTTGCAGCGGGTATAGGGCGGTCGCGCCATTCTTGCTGGAGCTGGCGCGGTTTCCCGCCAATCAGCGCACGGTCCACAGGATCATGCGGTCGAACGCACGGTCGCCGAACCATTTGCGGATGTTGATCATCATGTTGGCGAATTTGCCGGCGGCATAGCGGGTCTTCGGTTTGCGGGCCTTCACGGCCTTGGAAACCACGTCCGCGATGACCTGCGGGGAGGAGCCGCCGCCGTGCTCGTAGCTGTCGGTGGTGGCCTTGGAGACGTTCTTTGCCATCGCGCCGTAGGCGGTGTTGCCCGAGAACTTCATCATCGGGCCTTCCATCACGTTGGCGAATGCGGTCTGGATGACGCCGGGCTCAACGACCACGATTTCGATGCCGAACTGTTGCAGTTCCAGGCGAAGGCAGTCCGACAGGCCTTCCAGCGCGTGTTTCGACGCATGATACCAGGCACCGAGCGGCGTGTAGATCTTGCCGCCCATCGAGGTGATGTTGATGATCTTGCCGGCGCGCTTCTCGCGCATGTAGGGCACCAGATCCTGGATCAGTGCGGCTGCACCGAAGAGGTTCACGTCGAACTGATAGCGGGCCTCGCTGAGAGGCACGTCTTCGACCGAGCCGTAAAGTCCGAAACCGGCATTGTTGACCAGCACGTCGACGCCACCGAATTGCTGGGTGATCTCGGCGACCGCGGATTTTCGGCTGGCCTCGTCCGCGACATCCAGCGAGACAGGATGTGCGCCGAGCGCTCTCAGATCGTCCATCTGCTCCACCCGGCGGGCGGCAACGATGACGGTCAGACCGTCCTTGATCAGCTGCTTTGCGATGACCTTGCCCATGCCCGAGGAGGCGCCGGTGACGAGAGCGGTTTTCCGTGCGATTGCCATGATCTTCTCCAATTTTTGCGGGCGTCATGCCCGTCGTTCATCGGAGATCAATCTGGCGTATCGCCTGGATTTCTTCAAAATCGCTTCGTGCCAATCAACTATCGGAACACGCCAAACCGCTATCTCCCGGTGCAGACGTGGCGGTCTTTCTCAGTGCGTCACCGTTCCCCGCGCCTCGGCGGGCGTCATGCCGGTCCAGCCCTGGAAGGCGCGATAGAAGGAATTCGGCTCTCGGTAGGCCAGCAGATAGGAGATTTCCTCGACGTTCAGCCCGTCTTCGCCGAGATAATGCATCGCCAGCTCCGCGCGGGTCGATGCCAGCACCGTCTGAAAGGTTTCACCTTCCTCCTTCAGTTGCCGTTGCAGGGTGCGCTTCGACATGGCGAGCCGCCTGCACATGGCCTCGATACTGGCTTCGCCCGACGGCAGCATGTCATGCAAAACGCGCTTCGCCCGCAGCACGATCGGCGTATCGGTTTCATGCGCCTCCATTTCGCGGCGCAGGTTTTTCTCGAACTCCGGCCAGGATTCCTCGTTTTCGGTGATCAGCGGCAGATCGGCATCTTCTCTGCGCAAGGAGAGGCGCGCTCCGCCGTCAAGCTCCGGTTCACAGCCAAGGAACTCCAGCACGTCCTTGCCGAGGTTGGGCAATGCCGGCAGATGGAGCCGCGCAGGCCGGATGAACTCGGCGGTGTAGCAGCGGGCCGATTCCAGAAGGTAGAGCGCCTCGAACCAGACCAGTTGCGGCGGGGCCGGAATTTTAGGGTCCACCGTGCCGATCTCGATATGCAGAAATCGGTCGTCCTCGGACACTTCCAGCTTCATCGGTCCCATCAGCGGCTTGAACACTGACAGGCGCTTGAACCCGATGCGCACGTCCGGCGAACAGGAGAAGGAAAACATGGCCGGTGTGAACGGTGCGTGGGCAAAGAGCTTGCTCAGATAGAGCGGCAGGTCGGGCCGGTCAGCTTCGATCTCGATGGCGCGCCAGAGGGCGAACACCTGCGCTGGTGTCAGGCCCTTGCCTTCGTTGCGAAGAATATCTCGCGGCAGCCCGGCCCGGCGCACCGCCTGTTCGGCGGAGATCTTCAGCAGCTTGGCCACCTGGGTGATGGATCTCGCCACGGGATAAAGGCGGTTTGACATGGTCGCCTGCAAATTCGAGTTCATCGTTCTCCTCTTTTCTGCGCTCGGGAACAAAGGTGCGCCAGAGCCTGATGCCACATTGGCACATTCTGATAGCGCTTTGGCGCAAGGTGAGAGTGAGAGGGCGAGGGCCTCGGGCGAAGGCGGACGAGCAATCCATTTCGCCGTGTCTGGCTGGCTGCGGCCGTCTGCCTGTTGCTCGACAAATCGTCGCGCGGCGCAACCAAGCCGGGGAGGTGTCGCAAGCGTCGATTGACTTTGGGTCGGCCGCTTCCTAATCATCAGGTGTTGGATGGTTCCCCCTCATCGTGGCGATCGGGGGGAATAATTGGGAATGTGACGGATGGACCCAAATCGGGCATCCTTATCGCAGCCGACCCCGCGACTGTAGAACGGTCAGGGTTCGCCATCGGGTTCGATATCGGGCTGTCAGCCGGTTGCATGGGGCAACCGAGGCAGGTCGGGGTCGAGCCGGAAAAGCCACTGGCGTGGCATCGTGATCAGCCGGGTTGGACGCCTCTTCTTCTACGAATCGTCCGCCTTTCACGATGTTCCCCGCAGCGCCGCGCGCCGGAGACGACGCGCAAAGGTTCGCTGTGGCACCGGAAAGACGCCGGGAAGGTGAGGCGGGCCGCTCGGGTCCTGACATCGGAACCTCGCACTTATGGGCGAGGCGATGCGGGCCCGTGACGCCGTGAGCCAGGAGACCTGCCATCCGGCATGGGCATTCCGCCCGAGGGGACTGTTGGTCCCCAACGCCATCACGGAGGTTGTTTTGGCTTTCAGATGCTTTCCCGAACGCGCCGCCGGCGCGTCGAACGGCTTTTGCCACCCGCCGCTGAGGCGGGTTTTCTGAGGCGGCGGCGATGAGCACTTACAGTGCCGGACCGGTCCTGGTCCTTGGCGGCGCCCGCTCCGGCAAATCCAGCTTTTCCGAGAGGCTTGTCGAAGCGTCCGGCCTCACCATGCATTATGTCGCCACGGGACGGGCCTGGGACGACGAAATGCGCGAGCGGATCGATCATCACAGGACACGCCGCGGCGAAGGCTGGACGACGCATGAGGAGCCGCTTGATCTCCTAGGTACCCTCAGGCGCATCGATAACCCGGGCCATGTGGTCCTGATCGACTGCCTGACGTTATGGGTCACCAATCTCATGCTGGAAGAGCGCGACATGACGGCGGAGTTCGCCGCGCTTGCTACGTACCTGCCTGAGGCGCGGGCGCGCCTCGTTTTCGTTTCCAACGAAGTCGGCCTCGGCATCGTGCCCGAGAACCGCATGGCCCGCGAGTTTCGCGACCATGCCGGCCGGCTTCACCAGATCGTTGCGGAGAAATCCGCTGAAGTTTACTTTGTCGCGGCCGGTTTGCCGCTGAAAATGAAGGGTTGATCCATGACCACTGCGAGAGCCAACCAGGGCAAGATCCCGGCGACCGTCATCACCGGCTTCCTTGGCGCCGGCAAGACGACGATGATCCGCAATCTGCTGCAGAACGCCGACGGCAAGCGCATCGCGCTGATCATCAACGAGTTCGGCGATCTCGGCGTCGATGGCGACGTGCTGAAGGGCTGCGGCGCCGAGGCCTGCACCGAGGACGACATCATCGAGCTCACCAATGGCTGCATCTGCTGCACCGTTGCCGACGATTTCATCCCGACCATGACCAAGCTGCTCGAGCGCGAAAACCGTCCTGACCATATCATCATCGAAACCTCGGGCCTCGCCTTGCCGCAGCCGCTGATCGCCGCCTTCAACTGGCCGGATATCCGCAGCGAAGTGACCGTCGACGGCGTCGTCACCGTGGTCGACAGCGCTGCCGTTGCCGCCGGCCGCTTTGCCGACGACCATGACAAGGTCGATGCGCTGCGCGTCGAGGACGACAATCTCGATCACGAAAGCCCGATCGAGGAACTGTTCGAGGACCAGTTGACCGCTGCCGATCTCATCGTTCTCAACAAGACCGATCTGATCGACGCCTCCGGCCTCAAGGCCGTGCGCGACGAGGTGTCTTCGCGCACCAGCCGCAAGCCGGCCATGATCGAGGCGAAGAACGGCGAAGTCGCCGCTGCCATCCTGCTTGGCCTCGGTGTCGGTACGGAAAGCGATATCGCCAACCGCAAGTCGCATCATGAAATGGAGCATGAGGCGGGCGAGGAGCACGACCACGACGAGTTCGACAGCTTTGTCGTCGAGCTCGGTTCGATCGCCGATCCCTCGGCCTTCATCGATCGCCTGAAGGGCGTGATTGCCGAGCACGACGTTCTGCGCCTCAAGGGCTTTGCCGACGTGCCCGGCAAGCCGATGCGTCTCCTGATCCAGGCGGTCGGCGCCCGCATCGACCAGTATTATGATCGTGCCTGGGCTGCCGGCGAAAAGCGTGGCACGCGCCTTGTCGTCATCGGCCTGCACGACATGGACGAGGCGGCGGTTCGTGCCGCGATTGCTGCGCTCGCCTGATCACTCGTTGAATGAAATGATCTAACGCATTGAAATAATGCAATTCCGGACGGAAACCGCTTCAAGCGTTTCCGTTCGGAATTGCCCGAACGGACAAGACGAATGCATCTGCTTCTCGCCCAGAAAGGAACGATCGCCGACGGCAACGAGGCAATCGACCTCGGGCAAACGCCGGCCGACATCCTGTTCCTGTCGGCCGCCGACACCGAACTTTCCTCGATCGCCGCCGCCCATGGCCGCCGCGACGGAGGCTTGAGCCTGCGCATCGCCAGCCTCATGAGCCTGATGCACCCGATGTCGGTCGACACTTACGTCGAGCGCACGGCGCGCCATGCGAAGCTGATCGTCGTCCGGCCGCTCGGTGGCGCCAGCTATTTCCGCTATCTGCTGGAAGCCCTGCATGCCGCTGCCGTCACCCACCGTTTCGAGATCGCGGTGCTGCCCGGCGACGACAAGCCGGATCCGGGGCTGGAGCCTTTCTCCACCGTTGCGGCCGACGACCGCCAGCGCCTCTGGGCCTATTTCACCGAAGGTGGCGCCGACAATGCCGGCCTGTTCCTCGACTATGCCGCGGCTCTGGTCACCGGTGCCGAGAAGCCGCAGCCGGCCAAGCCGCTCCTGAAGGCCGGAATCTGGTGGCCGGGCAAGGGCGTGATCGGGGTTTCGGAGTGGCTGGGCGTTTTGGGCGCGGGTTCACCTCCGTCTGCGGGGGGTAACGCCTCCACATATTCGGCGCCGGCGGGCAACACCTCTACAAGCCCCACCATCGCCATCTGCTTCTATCGCGCGCTCGTCCAGAGCGGCGAGACGCGTCCCGTCGAAGCCTTGATCGATGCCTTGGCGAAACAGGGTGTCCGTGCTCTGCCGGTGTTCGTCTCCAGCCTCAAGGATGCCGTCTCCGTCGGCACGTTGCAGGCGGTCTTTGCCGAGGCAGCGCCCGATGTGGTGATGAATGCGACAGGTTTTGCCGTCTCGTCGCCTGGCGCCGATCGCCAACCGACCGTGCTGGAATCGACCGGCGCGCCTGTCCTGCAGGTGATCTTCTCCGGCTCGTCGCGGGCGCAGTGGGAGACGTCACCGCAGGGGCTGATGGCGCGCGATCTGGCGATGAACGTCGCGCTGCCGGAAGTCGACGGCCGCATTCTTGCTCGCGCCGTCTCGTTCAAGGCGGCGTCGATCTACGACGCCAAGGTCGAGGCCAATATCGTCGGGCACGAGCCGCTCGAAGACCGGGTGCGCTTTGCCGCGAACCTTGCCGTCAATTGGGCGAAGCTGCGCCGCGCAGAGCCCGCCGAGCGCCGCATCGCCATCGTAATGGCCAACTATCCGAACCGCGACGGTCGCCTCGGCAACGGTGTCGGACTCGATACCCCGGCCGGTACCGTCGAGGTGCTCGGCGCCATGGCGCGGGAAGGCTATGCGGTCGGCGAGGTTCCCGCCGACGGCGACGCGCTGATGCGCTACCTGATGGCCGGCCCGACCAATTCGGCAAGCCAAGACCGCGAAATCCGTGAGTGCATTTCGCTGAAAGATTACAAAACGTTCTTCGATTCGCTTCCGAAACAGATAAAGGATCAAGTTGCCGGTCGCTGGGGCGCGCCGGAGACCGATCCGTTCTTCCTCGATGACGCCTTCGCGCTGCCGCTCGCCCGCTTCGGCGAAGTGATCGTCGGCATCCAGCCGGCGCGCGGCTACAACATCGATCCGAAGGAAAGCTACCATTCGCCGGACCTTGTGCCGCCGCATGGCTATCTCGCCTTCTACGCTTACCTCCGCCAGCAGTTCGGTGCGCAGGCGATCGTGCACATGGGCAAACACGGCAATCTCGAATGGCTACCGGGCAAGGCCCTGGCGCTGTCGGAGACCTGTTATCCCGAGGCGATCTTCGGGCCGCTGCCGCACATCTATCCCTTCATCGTCAACGATCCGGGCGAGGGTACGCAGGCCAAGCGCCGCACCAGCGCGGTCATCATCGATCACCTGACGCCGCCATTGACGCGCGCCGAGTCCTACGGGCCGCTCAAGGATCTCGAAGCGCTGGTCGACGAATACTACGATGCCGCCGGCGGCGACCCGCGACGCCTCAGGCTCCTGAGCCGCCAGATCCTTGACCTCGTGCGGGACATCGGCCTCGACAGCGACGCCGGCATTCACAAGGGCGACAGCGACGACAAGGCGCTCGAAAAGCTAGACGCCTATCTCTGCGACCTCAAGGAAATGCAGATCCGCGACGGCCTGCACATCTTCGGCGTCGCGCCGGAGGGGCGGCTCTTGACAGATCTGACCGTGGCACTGGCGCGCGTCCCGCGCGGTCTCGGCGAGGGCGGCGACCAGAGCCTGCAGCGGGCGATCGCAGCGGAGTCGGGGCTCGCCTTCGACCCGCTCGACTGCGTCATGTCAGACACCTGGACGGAGCCGAAACCGGCACTCCTCGCCGACCTCTCGGACGCCCCCTGGCGCACCGCCGGCGATACGGTGGAGCGCATCGAGTTGCTGGCCGCACATCTCGTTGCGGGCGAAGAGGCCTGTCCGGAAAGCTGGTCGAACACCCGTGCCGTGCTCGACGAAATCGACGCCCGCCTCAAGCCCTCGATTTCAGGCTCGGGCGCTGCGGAGATGGCCGGTTTCCTCACCGGCCTCAGCGGCCGCTTTGTCGCGCCCGGTCCCTCCGGCGCGCCGACGCGCGGGCGGCCGGATGTGTTGCCGACGGGGCGCAATTTCTATTCGGTCGACAGCCGTGCGGTGCCGACGCCGGCGGCCTACGAGCTTGGCAAGAAATCCGCCGAACTCTTGATCCGCCGCTATCTGCAGGATCACGGCGAGTGGCCATCCTCCTTCGGGCTCACGGCCTGGGGCACGGCGAACATGCGCACCGGCGGCGACGACATCGCCCAGGCTCTGGCGCTGATCGGTGCCAAGCCCACTTGGGACATGGTCTCGCGCCGGGTGATGGGCTACGAGATCGTGCCGCTTGCCGTGCTCGGCCGCCCGCGCGTCGACGTGACCTTGCGCATTTCCGGATTCTTCCGCGATGCCTTCCCGGATCAGATCGCGCTCTTCGACAAGGCGATCCGCGCCGTCGGCGCGCTGGAAGAGGACGACGCCGACAACATGATCGCGGCGCGCATGCGCGCCGAGGCCCGACGGCTGGAGGCGGAAGGTGTCGAAGCCCCCGAGGCTGCACGCCGCGCTTCCTACCGCGTCTTCGGCGCCAAACCCGGGGCATATGGCGCCGGCCTGCAGGCGCTGATCGACGAGAAGGGCTGGGAAACCAAGGCCGATCTCGCCGAGGCCTATCTGACCTGGGGCGCCTATGCCTATGGCGCCGGCGAAGAAGGCAAGGCCGAGCGCGACCTCTTCGAGGAACGTCTGCGTACGATCGAGGCAGTGGTGCAGAACCAGGACAACCGCGAGCACGACTTGCTCGACAGCGACGACTACTACCAGTTCGAAGGCGGCATGAGTGCTGCTGCCGAACAGCTCGGCGGACACCGGCCGGCGATCTACCACAACGACCATTCCCGGCCGGAAAAACCTGTGATCCGTTCGCTGGAAGAAGAGATCGGCCGCGTGGTCCGGGCGCGCGTCGTCAATCCCAAATGGATCGATGGCGTCATGCGCCACGGCTACAAGGGCGCCTTCGAGATCGCCGCCACGGTCGATTACATGTTTGCCTTTGCGGCAACCACGGGGGCGGTGCGCGACCATCATTTCGAGGCGGCCTATCAGGCCTTCATCGTCGACGGGCGCGTGGCCGATTTCCTGCGCGACAAGAACCCGGCCGCTTTTGTCGAGCTTGCCGAACGCTTTCTCGAAGCGATCGACCGCAATCTCTGGACGCCGCGTTCGAACTCGGCGCGCTTTGAACTCGCGGGCATCAGCAATGCCGCAACACGGCTTCGCGCCGGCAACGAATAGAGCGGTTCCGGAGGGCGGCTTTCCGTCCGGAATTGCTTGGAAGCAAAGACCTGGTTCCGTTTCGCTGTTCAGTGAAGCGCGAAAAGGAACCGAAGCGGGACGAGGGCGGCTGCCCATCCCGAACTTGAGAACTGAGGGAGTGATCATGAGCGACGAGACGACAGTAGGCGGCGAAGCCCCGGCCGAAAAGGACGATGCCCGCCACGCCATGAAGATGGCGAAAAAGAAGGCGGCCCGCGAAAAGATCATGGCGACCAAGACCGACGAGAAGGGTCTGATCATCGTCAACACCGGAAAGGGCAAGGGCAAGTCGACCGCCGGCTTCGGCATGATCTTCCGCCATATCGCCCATGGCATGCCCTGCGCCGTCGTGCAGTTCATCAAGGGCGCGATGGCGACCGGCGAGCGCGAGCTGATCGAGAAGCATTTCGGCGATGTCTGCCAGTTCTATACGCTGGGCGAAGGCTTTACCTGGGAAACGCAGGACCGCGCCCGCGACGTGGCCATGGCGGAAAAGGCCTGGGAGAAAGCGAAGGAGCTGATCCGCGACGAGCGCAACTCGATGGTGCTGCTCGACGAGATCAACATTGCGCTCCGCTACGACTATATCGACGTCGCCGAGGTCGTGCGCTTCCTGAAAGAGGAAAAGCCGCACATGACACATGTGGTGCTCACCGGCCGCAACGCCAAGGAGGACCTGATCGAGATCGCCGATCTGGTGACCGAGATGGAGCTGATCAAGCATCCGTTCCGCTCCGGCATCAAGGCGCAGCAGGGCGTGGAATTCTGATGAGCCAGAGCTGGCAGTTCTGGGCTCTGCTTTCGGCGGCCTTTGCTGCATTGACGGCGGTGTTTGCGAAGGTCGGGGTTGCGCAGATCAACTCCGACTTCGCGACGCTGATCCGCACCGTCGTCATCCTCTGCGTGATCGCCGCCATCGTGGCGGCGACCGGGCAATGGCAGAAACCATCGGAAATCTCCGGGCGCACCTGGCTGTTCCTGGCGCTGTCCGGCCTTGCCACCGGCGCCTCCTGGCTTGCCTATTTCCGCGCGCTGAAGCTCGGCGACGCGGCCCGTGTCGCCCCAATCGACAAGCTCTCGATCGTCATGGTCGCGATCTTCGGCGTGCTCTTCCTCGGCGAAAAGCTCAACCTGATGAACTGGCTCGGCGTCGCCTTCATTGCCGCCGGGGCGCTGCTTCTGGCGGTGTTTTGAGAGAGGTTGAGCGCACCAGCCATCCGCGTATTTGTTCACTGAATGTTCGCCTCAATCAAGTCATGGCTCTTGAACTATCGGGTCTGGGCGGTCGTGGCATTGCTGACGATGCTGCTCCACCACTTTCTCAGAGCCGTCCAGCCGATTGTCGCC
>NZ_JAEPRP010000186.1:10165-14113 GCF_016652895.1 Ensifer sp. SSB1 | reverse complement strand
CAATCGTGCCAATGTTAACGTGCGGCTTGTTGCGCTCAAATTTGCTCTTTGCCATGGGTACGTTTCCTGTGGTCAAGTATGAATGATCAGCCGGCAGGGCCGGTTTGTGGAGCCGTTTAAGGGTTTCAGGGGATTTGCGCAAGACTTAATTGCGTACGCCCGGACCGGTCGCAGACGGCCTTTTCCTGTCGATATGTAGGAATGCTGAAGCGCTGCCACAAGAGACGGCATCCGCGAATCGCGAATCACCGGGGGCGCAAGACAAACAACGGTTTGCGGCGAAACGTTGAAGCGATGGGTCAATGTGAGAAAGATAGCTTGTCGCTGCTGGAGCGGGTAGCGGGAATCGAACCCGCGTATTCAGCTTGGAAGGCTGCTGCTCTACCATTGAGCTATACCCGCGGGCCTTCGATCCAGAAGCAGAATGGTGGAGGGAGTTGGATTTGAACCAACGTAGGCTGAGCCAACGGATTTACAGTCCGTCCCCTTTAACCACTCGGGCATCCCTCCATTATTCTGTCGGGATCTTTCGACCAAGCATTTGAGATCGTGAGACAACCAGCGACTTGTCGTTGCCGCTCTCGATCTGTGGCCGGGTATATGACTGCCTCGTTTCGTCCTGTCAACACAGGTCGATGGAAAATTTCTGAATTTCTCCACAGCCGCAAAAAACGACCCCACGCTGAAAACCATTTCGCCCCGCGTGCAACCTCTCTATAAGACGCCAATGAGCAAAGATCGCACCGGCGACAAGAGCGCCAAAGACACCCATTACGCCAACCTGAGGCGCGCTCACCGCGACGCCAAGCGGGAACGTGGCGAAATCCCAACACCGAAACTGGAGAAGCGCCGCAAGGCGCCAGCCGACTGGAAGGCGCCACAGCTCGCGCCGGAGCAGGTTCTGCTTTACGGCCTGCACACGGTCCGCGCCGCGCTGGACAATCCGGCGCGCCAGATCGTTCACCTCAGCGTGACCCCAAACGCGGCCGCAAGGCTAGAGATCGGCGAACTCTCGGCCCTTCCCTTCCCGGTCGATACCGTGACGCCGCAGGAGCTCGACAAGATCCTCGGTCCCGATGCGATCCACCAGGGCGTCATGCTCGAGACACGTCCCCTGCCACATCGCAGGCTCGAAGCGCTTCGTGATTGCCCGCTGATTCTGGTGCTCGACCAGGTGACCGATCCGCACAATGTCGGCGCTATCATGCGCTCGGCCGTCGCCTTCGACGCCGGCGCGTTGATCACCACCATGCGCCACAGCCCGACCGAATCGGGCGTGCTCGCCAAGTCCGCCTCCGGTGCGCTGGAAATGATCCCCTATATCCAGATCACCAATCTTGCCGACGCCATCGAAGAACTGCACCGGCTGGGCTTCCAGACGATCGGCCTTGATTCGGAGGGACCGCAGCCGCTGGAGGGGACGTTCAGCGGCGAGAAGATCGCGCTGGTCCTCGGTTCCGAGGGCAAGGGGCTCAGGCAAAAGACCCGTTCGATCGTGACGGACCTTGCCCGCCTCGACATGCCGGGTGCGATCAAATCGCTGAACGTGTCGAACGCGGCGGCGATCGCCATGTACGCGGCGCGCCAGTTCCTGAACCGCTAAGATCTCCAGACGCGTCCGCCCGTCCTTGTGCCCACGGCGGGCGGACGCGTTTCCTACGGGGTCGAAACTGGCATCGAAGGCCAGCACATTGACGCGAAATTGAGCCTGTGGAAATCTCCGCTTCGTTGGGATCGGAGGGCCTCTATGGTCGCGGCTGCGTCACGCATTCCTATGTTTCGGCTGCTGGTTTTGGGGGCGCTCTGTCTGGGGGCAACCACCGCCTTTGCCGCCGGCGACATCGACCCCGCCATCATAGCGGCGCAGACAGGCGACTACCTCGTCGCCCCGCTCGACGGTGCCGAAGGATGCGGGCTGACGCTCACCGCCGATGAGGCGATTGGCGGCTACGCCGTCGCCGGAGCCGAGGGCTGCGCCAACAACCTGCCGCCCCTTGCTGACGTCGTCGCCTGGAACTTCGATGGGAGCGGAGGTCTGTTGCTGATCGACGTCCTACGGAAAGTCCGTGCCCGGTTTGAAGAGAGCGAGGGATCGCCGCTCCAGACGAACGGCGAGAACGGGCCTCCGTTGGCACTCATACCCGCGATGGACGGCATCTCGCATCTGCCGGCTCCGACAAACATGAAAGGCGCGTGGCAGATGAAACGATCGGATGGAACCGTCATCTGCCGTGTTAACTTCAAAGAGGCTGCTGACAACGACGGCAATCTCGCCTTGTCTGTCGAAGAACCTTGCCATGGCGCTGTCAAAAAACTGAAGCTGAAATATTGGACTGCAGTCGGCCTGGGCATAACGCTGCTCGGCGAGGATGGCAGCTCGCTCGCTTTCACCTCCACGGCTTCCGGTTTCGAAAAGGACCGGAACGAGGGCGGCAAGCCGCTGCTCCTCATCAGAAACTGACCGATTGCAGCTGATGGCCCAGGGGTACACTCATCCCGGCAGCCGTCGGGCAACCGTCGCGCAATTTCTTCCAGGTGGTGACGTTGAGGTTCATTTCGCAACGCGCAAGATAGGTGCCGCCGTCGACGCGCAGGCAGGCGACCTGCCCCAGCTCATATTTCGAACCGTCGCGGTTGCGGCAGGTGCAGCCGTGATCCGGCGGCGCCGCGAGCGCGGCTTCGGCGGCGACCACAAAGGCCATCGCAGCGGTCATGCCCAAGAGGATCGTGCGCCCGCTCTTCATGAACGCATTATAAAGCAGATCGTCACAATCGAAAACGGACAATGCCGGCTGCGTTTGCAACCGGCACCGTCCGCACGCAGGGCCTCGGCCCCTCCACCGGATCACCTCGGTGACCCGCTGAACCTATATATTAGCTCGCAAGGCGAAGGACGTTGCCTTCGGCAATCGTCTTTTCAGCTTCGGCGATCGCGAACTGCTTGGAGTCGGCGCTGAGGTTGAGGCCCTCGGCGCGGACGAATTCGACATCGGTGACGCCGAGGAAGCCGAAGACCGTCTTCAGGTACGATTCCTGATGGTCCATGACGGCAGCAGGACCGGCCGAGTAGTGGCCGCCGCGGGTCGAGGCGACGATGATCTTCTTGCCCTTTGCCAGGCCTTCCGGACCATTCTCGGTGTAGCGGAAAGTCTTGCCGGACACGGCGATGCGGTCGATCCAGGCCTTCAGCTGGCTCGGAATGCCGAAGTTGTACATCGGCGCACCGATGATGATCGTGTCGGCTGCGAGGAATTCTTCGAGCATGTCGCGGCCAAGCTTGACGTCGGCGGCAAGGTCGGCGTCCACGCCTGCAAGATCGGCGGGGGCCATGATCTGGGCACCGGTCAGATGCGGAAGCGAGCTGTCGGCGAGGTCACGATAGGTCACCGTGGCATCCGTGCGATCAGCCTTGACCTGCGCGGCAAGTGCCGCCGTCAGGCGACGGGAAACCGAGTGATCACCGAGGATACCGGAGTCGATGTGAAGAACGTTCATGGGAACACCTTTGTGTGTGCGTTGCGGTGATCCACATATGAGGGGAAAACAATGACCCGATAAGCCAGCGGATATTTGACATACTGTTTCCAGACGGAAACAATCATGACCAACATCCGCACTTCGGAGACAGGACAATGCAGGATCTAAACGACCTCGGGCTTTTTGCCGCCGTCGTGCGAAACAACGGCTTCAGCGCTGCCGCACGGGACCTCAATATACCCAAATCCAAACTCAGCAAACATGTTGCTCGTCTTGAGGAGCAACTCGGCGTGCGGTTGCTCGAACGATCGACCCGCAAGCTGCGCGTCACCGACATTGGCCGCGTGTTCTACGAACACTGCCAGGGACTGCTCGACGGTGTCGCCGCAGCAGAAGCCGAGATCGCCGCCGTGCGGGCAGAACCCTCGGGCACGGTGAGGCTCGCCTGCCCGCTCGGGTTCACCCCGATGC
>NZ_JAEPRP010000186.1:0-10155 GCF_016652895.1 Ensifer sp. SSB1 | reverse complement strand
TCCTTCCGGCGTTTCATCGGCGCTATCCCGGCGTCCGACTGCTGATTACGGCCACCAACCGCCGCATCGACCTGATCGAAGAGCGGGTCGATGTGGCGCTTCGCGCCCGCGGACAGCTCGACACCGACAATCAACTCATCATCCGCAAGTTCGGGGAAGTGCGCGAACGGCTCGCGGCGAGCCCGACGTTTCTTGCGCGCTCAGGCGAGATCACGATCGACAACCTCAGCCAGCAGGCAACGCTGTCGATGAATGAGCAACACCCGACCGATGTCTGGCGGCTGGTCTCGGTCGATGGCAACACCACGGAAATTTCCCATCGTCCGATTATCGGCTGCAGCGACTTCATAATCCTGGAACGTGCCGCGATCGAAGGCATGGGCGTGGCGCTCTTGCCGGACCACATCTGTGAGCGGGCCTTCCGCGCCGGTGTTCTGGCGCCGGTGTTGCCGGAATGGACCTCCAACGACGTCGTGGTCCACCTCGTCTTCCCGTCCCGCCAGGGCATGCTGCCGGCAACCCGGGCGCTGATCGACTATCTCGCCGAAAACCTTCTCAACGCCTTGCAGAAATGCCGGGAGGTTCCGGTGCGGATGGCGCCTTCCTTCGACATCTGACGTCTCCGTCTCGTGCTGCTCAACACCGGCAAATCATCAAGACATTGCCGTCGGGGTCGCGGATCGTGAACCATTGCTCGAATTGCACCGGCGTGACGATTTCGACATCGAGGCTGGTCGCGTAGCTATACGCGGCCGCCACATCTTGCGTGTCGAAGTGGAAGAGCGGCGCTTCCCGCCGCGAGCCGGAAGCAAATATCTTGGCGTCGAGAAGCAGCCGTGCGCCACCCCCTCTGGGAAAAACCGCGAGATGGCCGTAGAGCGTTTCCGGCGCATCGACCTGAAGCAAGCGCGCATACCACGCTTTGGCTCGTTCGATGTCCGAAACCGGAACAAAGACGGCGCCGATATCCAAGCCGATAGCCGGCATGTTCCCCTCTCCCTGCCGTGAGCAGAAACTGAACTGAGACACGCGTTCAATCAAGATCTGACGAAGGTATCGAACGCGTTTTGCCGACGCCTAGAAGGACGGTAGTGGCCGGCATCAAGGGCGGGGTCTAATGGTGGCAGAGCGTGCCACCGTTCTCGAGTTGGGCAAAGACCTTCGCCGCCGCATCATACCGATAGGCTATCACCCGCGCCGTGCAGACGTCTTCATACCGCGCGCAGATCTGCATCGAAACGCAGAGATGTCCTTGAACGCCCCGGACCTTGGCGGGCGGATTGTCGTAAATGCCGTCGTAGATGGTTTGCGTCCGACCGGCGCCATCGCGCCATTGAACGAAGATCTCCGAACGAAAGTGATCATACCCGACGCTGCTGTATCCAACCGAGTACCGGATAGGCCCCACACCCGGAACATGGGTGGCGCCTGAGATCACCTCAGCCCAAGCGGATGCCTCCTGTGCACCGGCTGAGCCTGCCGCGAGCACGACAAGGCTGCAAAGCAAGACGACGGCGCATCTGATCGACGCCAGCAGCGCACACATGGCCAAGGTGATTTTACGTGTCCCTGAATGGAAGCGCTTGATGACAACAGACCTTTGCAAAGAAACCAATAGGGAAAGCGTCATTCGGCACTCACCCGTCTCGAACAATCGACGTTGGCCGGACCGGCAATTCTCTATATCCCAGAGCTATGAGAACTTTTGGAACCCTGATCGTCTCTGCGGTCTCAGCAATCCTTGTCAGCCTGATCGTCGCGGGTTTGTTTCTGCCTGTCTATGGCATCTTCGAGGGCGGATCGTACAATTGCCTAAGGGATGGCATCGGAGAATGTGCTTCGATGATTCCGCTCAGTGCGCTGATCTACGGCCCGTTGTTCTCCATTGTCGGCGCTCTGGCCGGCACGCCTGTTTTCTTGCAGGGCGCAATTGACTGCTACGCAGGAAACGCCTGGCGGAAAAATAGACGAGTTTAGTTCCCGTACCTCAGATAATGATCCGGTCGAGAATTCTAAAAATGAGAGATTTCAGCAGGGATGAGTTGGTTGATGGTGCCCCCAGAGAGACTCGAACTCCCGACCTACTGATTACAAATCAGCCGCTCTACCAACTGAGCTATAAGGGCACTTACTGGGCTCGGAGTTACCATAATCTCGTGCGGTGTAAAGCAAAATTGCGATTTCTCCCAATTTTTCAGATGCGTTCGGTTGCCGGCCATGCCAGAAACGGGGTCGAGAGATCGCCGCCAGCGGCATGCAACACATCGAACGGACTAAAGTTTCATGGCCCGAACGTTCAATTCCTTCGCCTTCCTCGCCTCTTCCGCGGAGGAGGCACAAAAGGCTGCAGCTGATCTCAAGGCGATCTATGGCGACAACGATCCGGCAAAGGCCGATGTCATCGTGGCGCTCGGCGGTGATGGCTTCATGCTGCAGACGCTGCATCAGACGATGAACAGCGGCAAGCTGGTCTACGGAATGAACCGCGGATCCGTTGGCTTCCTGATGAACCGCTACAGCAGCAAGAACCTGACGGACCGCATCTGCCAGGCAGTCGAGAACGCATTTCATCCGCTGGAGATGCAGACGACCGACGTCTATGGCGAGAGCTTCACGGCACTTGCCATCAACGAGGTCTACCTCTTTCGCCAGTCTTACCAGGCCGCAAAACTGCGCGTCCTGATCGACGGAAAAACACGGCTCGAGGAACTGACCTGCGACGGGTTGCTGGTGGCGACGCCCGCCGGTTCCACCGCTTACAACCTCTCGGCCCACGGACCGATCCTGCCGCTCGAAGCCCCGCTTCTGGCCATGACCCCGGTAAGCGCCTTCCGCCCGCGGCGCTGGCGCGGCGCGCTGCTGCCCAATCACGTCACCGTGGAGATTGAAATCCTCGAAGCTGACAAGCGGCCGGTCAACGCGGTCGCCGATCACCAGGAGGTGAAGTCGGTGGTCAAGGTGCGGATCGCCGAATCGGAAAACATGACGGCGCGCATACTCTCGGATCCCGATCATTCCTGGTCGGACCGCATCCTGGCCGAGCAATTTTCGAACTGAGCGCAACGTTCCCCGCGCGACATATGTTATCATCCTCCCGGCCCGATTTCCGCCGGCCAGCAGCAACACGGCAGCAAGCAGCCACCCCAAGGACGACGATCCAGATGCACAAACCCGCCCTCCTCGCGCTGCTCCTGTTTGTAAGCTACGGCAGCGCCGAGGCCGAGGACGCCAACGTCGTGCCGCCGCAGGCAACCTTCGTGACAAGCACAGGCTACTGGGAGGAAAGTGGTGAGCCGCTTTCATCCCTTGACCCCAACGCGGCTGCCGAGAAACCGAGCGACGCCCGGCGCGGCTACTACAAACTGATCGCTCTTCGGCAAGCGGATGGCACCGCACAGATCCACCTGCAGCAGGTCGAGGCGACAGCCGCCGGACCCGTGGTGGTTTCTTCGGCGGAACTCGAAGAGTTCTCGGCATTCAAGGCCTATGTCACCGACATTCGCCCGGAGACTTCGACGGGCGTCACTGCCCAGCCAGGCATGTTCGCGACCGTTTATCTGAAGACCAACCCCAGCGCGCGCGAACCGGAAACGTGGACGGTGCTCATCGACGACCTTGGCGACATCAAGATCGAGCGCGCGTCCAACTGAGCAAACGAAAGGGCCGGATGCGAACACCCGGCCCTGTTCAAATTCTTCAGACCGCTTCCGGCCTCAGTTCAGATCGTCGACGGCTGCATCCGCCCCACCACTGACACGGTGGGCCAAAGCCGCTTCCATGAACTCGTTGAGCTCACCATCAAGAACGTCGCCCGGCGCCGTGCTCTCGACGCCGGTACGCAGGTCCTTGACGAGCTGGTAGGGCTGCAGAACGTAGGAACGGATCTGATGACCCCAGCCGATATCGGTCTTCGACGCGGCTTCGGCGTTTGCCGCCTCCTCCCGCTTCTTCAGTTCGGCCTCGTACAGGCGGGCACGCAGCATGTCCCAGGCCTTCGCCCGGTTCTTGTGCTGCGAACGCTCCTGCTGGCACTGCACGACGATGCCCGACGGGATATGCGTGATACGCACGGCCGAGTCTGTCGTGTTGACGTGCTGGCCGCCGGCGCCCGACGAACGGTAGGTGTCGATACGGCAATCGCTCTCGTTGATGTCGATCTGGATCGAATCGTCCACGACCGGGTAGACCCAGATTGAGGAGAACGAGGTGTGACGGCGCGCGTTGCTGTCATAAGGCGATATGCGAACGAGGCGATGCACGCCTGATTCGGTCTTCAGCCAGCCGTAGGCATTGTGGCCCTTGACGAGCAGCGTCGCAGACTTGATGCCCGCTTCTTCGCCGTCCTGGATTTCCATCAGCTCGACCTTGTATCCCTGGCGTTCGGACCAGCGGGTGTACATGCGCAGAAGCATGTTGGCCCAATCCTGGCTCTCGGTACCACCGGCACCGGAATGCACTTCGAGATAGGTATCGTTCTGATCGGCCTCGCCGGAAAGCATGGCCTCGACCTGCTTCTTGGCTGCTTCGTTGCGCAGTTCGCGCAGCGCCTGTTCGGCATCCGCGATGATCGCCGCGTCGCCCTCTTCCTCGCCAAGCTCGATGAGCTCGATGTTGTCGTTGAGCTGCTGCTCGAAACGACGCAGGCCGTTGATGCCGTCGTCAAGCTGCTGGCGCTCGCGCATCAGCTTCTGTGCTTCCGAAGCATCGTTCCAGAGGGTCGGATCTTCGGCCTTGTTGTTCAACCAGTCCAGTCGTCTTACCGCCTGATCCCAGTCAAAGATGCCTCCTCAGCAGGCTTATGGCCTGCTTGATTTCGTCGACAATGTTCTCGATTTCGCTGCGCATGATCCTGCTTCTTGTGAACCCCGATATGAAGTGAGCGTCAAATAGCGATGCCCGCCGCTGATGTAAAGGCGGCGGGCATCCCAAGAGGGGAAAGGCTTAGAACAGGCCGTTGGAGCCCGAGGTCACCGCCTGGTTCGCCTGCGGCGAATTCTTCAGGATCTCCTCCGGCGGCACGTACTGGTCGAGGCCACCGATGACCGAGAAGGTGTCGGCCGGGCCGGTGCCGGGCTTGAAGGCCTCGATGATCGTGTCCGGCTCGCCCTCTTGGGCGGCCATGCCGGTCTTGCGGTTGACAGCGACCATGCTCATGCCTTCAGGCACGACGAACTTGCTCGGGCGCGTGCCCTTGACCGCTTCGGTCATGAAGTCGTTGAAGATCGGCACGGCGAGGCTGCCGCCGGTCGCGCCACGCCCGAGCGGGGCCGGATTGTCGAAACCAAGATAGAGGCCGGCGACCATGTCCGGCGTGTAGCCGACGAACCAGGCGTCCTTTTCGTCATTCGTCGTACCGGTCTTGCCGGCGACGGGACGATCGAGCTTGATCTTTCCGGCGGCCGTGCCGCGCAGCACCACACCCTCCATCATCGACGTGATCTGGTAGGAGGTCATCGGGTCGAGCACCTGCTCGCGGTTGTCGGTCAGGACTGGTTCTTCCTGGCTCTGCCAATCGCCTGCGTTGCAGTTGTCGCAGGTGCGGTCTTCATGCCGGAAGATCGTCTTGCCGTAGCGGTCCTGAATGCGGTCGATCAGCGACGGCTTGATCTGCTTGCCGCCATTGGCGAGCACCGAATAGGCTGAGACCATACGCAGAACCGTCGTTTCGCCCGAGCCCAGCGACATCGCCAGCAGCGGCGGCATCTTGTCGTAGATGCCGAAGCGCTCGGCATATTCGGCAACCAGGTTCATGCCCATGTCGTTGGCGAGGCGGACGGTCATCAGGTTGCGCGACTTCTCGATGCCGAGGCGCAGCGTCGACGGACCGGCGGAGCCGCCACCATAGTTTTCTGGACGCCAGACCTGTCCGCCCGCAACGATTTCGATCGGCGCGTCGAGGATAACCGATGCCGGCGTATAGCCGTTGTCGAGCGCTGCGGCGTAGACGAAGGGCTTGAACGACGACCCCGGCTGGCGCATCGCCTGCGTCGCGCGGTTGAACTCCGACTGGCCATAGGAAAAGCCGCCGACCATGGCCAGCACGCGGCCGGTCTGCGGATCCATCGCCACGAGACCACCCTGAACCTTCGGCGGCTGGCGGAGACGATATTCGCCCTTCTCGGGCAAGGGTTCGACATAGACGACATCGCCGGCGCCGAAGACCCCCTCAGGGGACTTGGCAGACTTGCGGTCACCGTTGGCGGAGCGATAGGCCCACTGCATGTTCTTGGTGGAGATGTGCCCGGTGACGCGCTCGGCAACGATCTTGCCCGAGGCTTCCTTTTCCGGCTGGATGCCGATCTCGGCACCCTGCGCATCGACTGAAAGTACGACGGCAAGCTTCCATTCCGGAACATCGCTGAAGGCGGCAACCGCTCCCAGCGGTTCGCCCCAATCGCCGCCGATCTCGATGGTCTTTACGGGACCATGGAAGCCACGGCGTTCATCGTAGCTCAGCAACCCTGCCTGCAGCGCCTTGCGCGCTGCGATCTGCAGACGCGGGTCCAGCGAGGTGCGAACCGACAAGCCGCCTTCATAGAGCGCATTGTCGCCGTACTTCTGAATGATCTGCCGACGGACCTCTTCGGCGAAGAAGTCGGAGGCGAAGAGATGCGCGCCGCCGCGGCGCGGGTTGACACCGAGCGGCTGCTTCTTGGCTTCTTCGCCGTCGGCCTTGGTGACGTAGCCGTTCTCCACCATGCGGTCGATCACCCAGTTGCGGCGTTCGATGGCGGCTTCGGTCTTGCGGAACGGATGGTAGTTGGCCGGGCCCTTCGGCAAGGCGGCAAGATAGGCGGTTTCGGCAATGGTGAGCTCGGTGACCGACTTGTCGAAATAGGTCAGCGCCGCACCGGCAATGCCGTAGGAATTCAGGCCGAAGAAGATCTCGTTGAGGTAGAGCTCAAGGATCCGGTCCTTGCTGTAGGCCTGCTCGATGCGGAAGGAGAGGATCGCTTCCTTGACCTTGCGGTCGATCGTCTGGTCCGAGCTCAGCAGGAAGTTCTTTGCCACCTGCTGCGTGATCGTCGATGCACCAACCGGGCGACGGCCGGAGCCGAAGTTCTGCAAGTTCACTGCGATGGCACGCGCCAGACCGGTGATATCGACACCCGGATGCTGGTAGAAGTTCTTGTCTTCGGCCGAGATGAAGGCTGCCTTGACGCGATCCGGAATGGCCTGGATCGGCAGGTAGAGGCGCCGTTCACGGGCATATTCTGCCATCAGCGCGCCGTTTCCGGCATGAAAGCGCGTCGTCACGGGCGGCGAATATTTCGCCAGAACCTCGTAGTCAGGTAGATCCTTGGTCACGACGCCCAAATAAAGCGCCGCGGCTCCAGCCACGCCAAGCAGCAGAAACGCACCAATCCCGAAGAAATATCCAATCAGCCTGATCATCAGCCAGATACCGGTACCTTAATTATCGTCCAATTGCCGGACCGCCGAGCGACAGTCCATGCTCTGTCCCGCCGGCTTACATAGCGTCGGTCCGACCAAACTCTTCCATCAGAAATCGTCTGGCATCACAGCGCCCCGCCAGCCCGGCTCCTCATATGGCGAGGAACCCCGGGCATCAACTCGTTTCTCAACAAAACCGGGCGCAATTCCGGTTACGTCCCGGATTGTGCGTAAAATAGGGCTGTTTCCGATTATAGCGTGCGCATCCAGTTGAAAAGCATAACGCTGTTACCGAGGCGACACAAATCACTTCGTTCCCGCGCGTGCCGTCATTTGTCAGCCGCCGCTGGCGACTGCCTGCTCGCGATAACGCTGAACGGCGACCGCAAGACGCTCCGAAACCTTCTTGCGCCACGCCGGATCCAGCAGCAACTTCTCATCCTCCTTGTTCGACAGGAAGCCCAACTCCAGCAGGATCGACGGCACATCGGGAGCCTGCAACACGCGGAACCCGGCGAAGCGGTGCGGATTGTTGATGAGATTGATCTGGCCCTCGAAGGAAGAAACCACAGCGCGCGCCATGTTGACGGAGAAGGCCTGCGTCTCGCGGCGGGTCAGATCGATGAGGATATCGGCGACCTCCGCAGGCTCGCTCTGAAGCGGTACGCCGGCGATTTCGTCCGATAGGTTTTCGCGCGCCGCGAGACCTGCGGCCAAGTGGTCGGACGCCTTGTCGGAGATCGTATAGACCGTCGCGCCGCGAATATCCTTTTGCCGGAGCGCGTCGGCGTGAAGCGAGATGAAAAGATTGGCGCCCTTGTTGCGGGCAATCTGCACGCGCTGCGGCAGCGAGAGAAAAACATCCTTGTCGCGGGTGAGAAAAGCCTCGATCCCGGCGCCCTTGTTCAAGGCCTCGACGAGATCCTGCGCAAAGGCCAGGGTGACGTGCTTTTCTTCCGTCTTCGTCTCGCCGGCGAGCGCACCGGTGTCAATGCCGCCGTGGCCGGCATCGATCGCGATGATGAAGGGTCCGCCCTCCTTCGTCGGCGCAACGGCGACGGGTCGGTCGGTTTTCGTCGCGGCGACCGAACCGGTCCATTGCTGTTCGCCAAGAAGCGCATCGAAGCGCGTCTGGTCGACCCGTTCAGCGTCGAGGACCAGGCGGTAGCCCTTGCCCCCCTCCTCCGCGATCACTTCCGCATGGGTCACTGCAACGGGGCCTTTTGCGGAAAGCACGATGCGGGAACTGCCCGCGCCCATGCCGCCGTAGCGGATCGCATCGAACAGACCACGCGGCTCGAGGCTGTCGGCCTTCAGGCCGAAAGCCGTTTCCGGCAGATCGACGACCACACGAACGGGATCAGCGACGTAGTGAAGCGAGAAGTCCGGCTTGCGGTCGAACTCGACGACGACCCGGGTGCGTGCGTCGTCGCCGGCGATCCGTGCACCGAAGGCGAGCAAGGGGGCCGGCTCGACGGCATGGGCGGCCGGCACGTTCAAGAGAAGACCGCCGACGAGCCACGATGCACCGAGCAAACGCCAACCCGTGCGCGACATCAACGACAACAGCGAACCGCGCATACAAACCGCCAAAGGCTTCACCTTGGGCTCCCCACCACTTTCTCGAAAATCAGATGGCAGCCGACGCGGCCACCAGCACATACCTTGATCAATGAACTCTTATGGTTAATCAAAGCTTGACAAAAGCCATCTTGCGCCCCGCACCGACACCATCGATTCATCTTTTGTCGGCCTACTCCACGTGGACGAGCGAATCGATCATTATTGTGGCAGCACGGGCTTTTCCCTTGCCAATGTGACATAGAAAACATAAAAGCGTCACAAGGAGAAAGTGTTGACGGGATAGAACAGTCGACCGGGCAGCCGGAGCTTCTCCAAAGCTTGGCGCCAGGGAGTGGTCGAACCGGATTAACCGGTTAAACGTATCGCACTTCCGCGGTCGCAAGGTGTTCATCCGCCGTCGCTGCATTTCCTCCTCGTACACTGGATCGCAAATTTCCGGCGGTGGCCGGAGTTCTTGATGGTGATTTTTCACCAACGCCCGCAAGCGGGCGCATTCATCGGGTCTTTATGAGACCTTGGACATTGGCATTCTTGTTTGGTCATTGATGTTGACTCAGCAGTATCGGTCAGAAGTAGAACGGCCCCGGAACACAGGTGTTCCGGCTGTCGTCTGGCTGCTGCACAATCACCTGCGCCAGACGAGAACTTTCATATCCGGCGCACCTTCCGACGTGTTTGGCAGTCTTCCCAAGGAAGCAGGTCTGTCTCCCGTTCCGCTGGTGCGCCGAGGAGCACAGCTTAGATGGCAGAGAAAATGCTTATCGATGCGTCTCACTCCGAGGAGACGCGCGTCGTTGTCGTACGCGGGAACCGCATAGAAGAATTCGACTTCGAGTCGGAACATAAGAAGCAAATCCGCGGCAATATCTATCTGGCGAAGGTCACCAGAGTGGAGCCTTCGCTGCAGGCCGCCTTCGTCGACTACGGCGGCAACCGCCACGGATTTCTGGCTTTCGCCGAAATTCACCCCGATTATTACCAGATCCCCCTTGCCGATCGCCAGGCACTGCTGAAGGCAGAAGCTGAAGAAGCGCGGCGCGATGACGACATCGAACATGTCGAAACCGCACCGGCGCCGGCAAGCGAACTGTCCGTTCCCGTCGACCTCGCGGTCGTTACGGAGGCCGAAGTCGAGGCACAGCCGGCAGAAGCCGCTGCCGCCGAACCGGTGGTCGA
>NZ_JAEPRP010000185.1:0-14141 GCF_016652895.1 Ensifer sp. SSB1 | reverse complement strand
AATTCTCAATGGAAATTATGTGCCTAACCGGCTCAGTTCTGCGCGGAAACCAACAGTCAGTCCCTTGCAGAGCATTGGTCCATAGCCGTTCAACCGTCGGCGTCCAGAAGCCCAGGGTGCTTTCAGGCAAGACGACGGTTTCGATGCCGGCTGGAGCTCGAGCTTTCACCGTTGCAGCCAAACCACGGTGGTGTTCAAAACTCGCATCGCGGCCGAGCGAGGCCCCCAGCTTAAGATCGACGGCCAACCAGGCTTCAGGTAGTTTCGGTTCGGTCCAGATTGCGGCGGACCAAAGCCAAAAGCCTGCAAGGGTAAAGGCGACAGCCGGCCACGCACGGGTTACGAGGCCCATGAGGCCGGCTGTGACCGCAATAAGCCCCCACCATCCCCATCCGGGGAACAAAACCCCGGCCGCCGTCACGGGATGCGCCCAACCTGTGATACCGAAGGGTGGAAGTGCCATGAGGACACTCGCCGATAAATAGCGGAATGGACGAGCGCCGGAACGCTTCGTCCAGAGCACCGCATGTACCGCAACAAAGCCTCCCGAGGCACATAGCCAAAGCAGCAAGCCGGGCCAGAGGTCGGACGCATAGAAGGCGGCGACCCCTTGCGGCAATCCGCGGGACGCTGAAAGAAAATACCCGGCCGAGACGGCCATCCCCACGGACCTCGTCTGCGCCCGCGACCAGAGTACCGGGAACGCGAGCGCCACCGGAAGAAGAAGCACCTGGCCGCTCCAACCCATCCATCCAGCAATGACGGAAGCGATGAGCAGAAGTGCCGGCCGGCGACGGTCACGGAGCATAGGTCAATACCTCTTGCGCCAGGCCGAGAATTGCCTCCTCGGGAATAGGTCCGAAATACCGAGAGTCGTAGGAACCCGCGAAAGGTGAGTGCAGGAACACCGAACCTCCTGGCACACTCCCACCCGCGAACCGCGTCATCTTCCGACCTTGTCCATCAAACTGCGCCACGCCGGACGACGGAATGGTATGGCCATCCACGCTGACGTTGGCGTCCACTTCGACACGTTGTCCAGGAATAGCGATGACCGACTTGATGAGGGGCGCTGCGCCGCCCGGGCAAAGACCAGAGCGCAGGTACCCGCGCGCGCGTGCCTCACGCATAGTCGCGGTTTGCGGTGGACACACGAAGACAAGATCGCCGACCGTGACCGGGCGAGCGAGCTTGACCATACGCCAGAGACCAAGCGGTTCACTTGGCGTGAGATTGATCCGATAGCCGCCGAACCAGGCGACAGAAATTGTGCCGAGGAACACCAATGTTGTCAGGGCAACCCCGAGCAGGACCGCGTTATTTCTTCGCCTCATCAGCGCGGCTGCAATGAGGATAGCGGTCATTTCAGCGATATCCCCTGACTGTTGGTCTGGCGTAGCGTCTCGGTCTGTTTCAAGGCTTCGACCGTTCGCCGATGGGCGCCGAGCTGCTGCACAGTGCGCATCGTGGCCCACGCCGCCTGAACCTCCAGTTTCTGACCGGATGTCATGCCAGCTGTGATGGCTCGAAAGGTCTCCCCGTTCGTGTCCTTGGCGGAGAGCGGCAGGAAGGTGCGCTCACCGAAACGTTCGGTAACCGCCCTGGCAAAGCCCTCCAGTTCCGCCTTAACTTGTCTGTCGGCGAGAGCGAAAGCCGATGCGCCGGGGAGGTCATTGCGATCGATGGCATCCCGCACCCGCCCCAGCGTTTGGCGGGCGGCTGGGGACAGCGTCGGGATTTCAACCGCGACCTTGCGGCGGGCAGCCACTTCCTCCGCCAGATAGCGTCGTTCCCGGTGTCCGCGCTGGCGGAGGTAGTCGCCAAGACTGTCAGCGAGTGCTGAGGCATTGCGTTCCGCCCGTTCTCGTTCCTGTTTGTCCGTGCGGCTTGCGAGGAGCCCGGTGGTGCCCTTGAGCTTGCCAAAGCTCTCTGGCTGGCTGCTGATCTTCGACAACGTCGAGTTCGCTGCGCTCTCGTCCTTCAAGAGCGCATCGACATTGACCACCTTGAAGGCGGCTTCCGGCTGTGCGTAGACAAGATGAAACCGGGTAGAAACGTCCTCCCATTGCTTCTTCAAGCCGGGGTCCGCTTCCAACCTGTCAGCGACCGCCTGCTCGACGGATTTCGGGAATGTCGCAATACCGGCAACCATTGGCCTCTTCTCCTTGAGGTTTTGGGAGTGCGGTGTTTCGGCGTCAAAGGCGACGCCAAACTTGAGCCCGACAGCCACGAACCTGTGGGCCAGATCGGCCAGTTTCTGTTTCTGCCGGATCGTCCGTTCGAGCTGGTCGCGGGCGATCGTGCGCGCGACATTGACGAGATGCAGGCCGCGCGCTTTGGCGAAGCGCAACGCTTGGCGATAGAACGGCGCCTTCTCGTAATCGAGCGTGGTTTCCTTCGCTTGTCTTCGCGACAGGATCCCAATGAGGCCGCCGGCCTTGGCGAATGATCGGGTACCGTAATAGAGGCTCAGATCCTCACGGTGCCGGGTCATCGCAACGTAGGTCAGATGCCGATCGAGCGAGAGCGAAGCGAGCACCTTCACCCGGTCCACGGTGGCGCCCTGGCTTTTATGGATCGTGGTGGCATAGCCGTGGTCGATATTGCTGTAGAAGCGTTGTTCGACTGTGACGCGGCGGCAATGCCCACCTTCGCCGACCTCCACGACGATACGATTTTGAGCAGCTTCGACGACCTTGCCGAGCATGCCGTTCTTCACGCCCAACGATCCTTCATTTTTGAGGAAGACGATCTGATCACCACGGGCGAAACGGCGGTTTCCGTCTTCGGTCCGAAAGACAAAGCCGTCGTCTAACAAGCCTCGCTCGACCAGCCTGGTCCGCGCCATCTCGTTCAGAATTCTCACGTCGCGCCGAAGGTGCGCGAGGATCAGTGTGGTCTTGGTCGGATCGTAGTTCCGATCCCAGTCCCCAATCAGGTTCTCGACCGCTTGGGTCTTGAGCTCGGAGCCAAATATCCTGCCATTGGAGCGATAGATTTCGACCGCCTTGTCGACATGGCCTCGAGCAAGATCGAGCGAGGCATCGCGCATCCACTGTTCGCGCTGCCGATAGATGGTCTGAAGTTCGGCATAGCCGATGCGATCGGCGATGGCCCGGAAGGCAGCACCCGCTTCGATGGGCTGCAGCTGTTCCGGATCACCAATTAGAACGAGCTTGGCGCCAGCCATCGTCGCAGCCTCGACGAACAGCGCCATCTGGCGTGATGACACCATGCCGGCTTCGTCAAGAACAAAGATCGTCTTGTCATCGAGCTGATCTCGAGCTTCTTTCCAGCGCAGTTCCCAGGCCGAAAGCGTACGTGAGTTGATACCCGCATCCTTCTGCAGCCCTTCGGCAGCCTTGCCTGCAAGGGCACCGCCTGCGACCCGATAGCCCGCCGCTTCCCAGGCTTCGCGCGCTGCCTTCATCATCGTCGTCTTGCCGGCCCCGGCAAGTCCGATGACAGCGGCAATCCGCTCCGGTCCCGCCACATGCTCAATTGCCGTTTGCTGTTCCTTCGACAGACGCGAATGTCGTGCGAACGTTGCCTGAAGCACGGCTTCCTCGATCCCGTGCGATGACCGGCGTGAGAGCCAAACCGCGCGACTTGCCATTTCCGCTTCCAGCCGGATCAGCTCGCGCGTCGTGAACTTCGCGGGCACCAGTGCGCCGATCGCAAACGCAAGGCGTTCGCGATCAAGGCGAAGCGCCTGCGGGCTTTGCAGAATGCGAGCCATCAGGCTGTGGAAGATACCGGGGTCATCGACGTAGCGATGCAGGATCTTCGCCACATCGCGCTCTTCGAAGACGCTCTTCTCACGCGTGATCAGGTCGAGCACGATCTCCGGCCGCCGTTGAATGCGCCGGGCGTTTTCGCTACGCCGTTGCTCCTGCAATTCCAGTCGCTCCAGCGAAACGACCTCTTCGCCCGGCGTTGGTTTCCGCTCGATGGCCTTGGTTCCGACCCCGAGATGGATGGTCGGCGAAAGATCGATGCCCTGCTTTTCAAAGGAGCGACCGTCGATGCGGATGTCGAGACCTGCAAGCGCCAGATGACGGTTCTGACAAGCAAACCAGCCATCGCGAAACGCATTGAAATCGTCGAGACTTCCGGCCCAGAGTTCATAGACGATCTTGCCGGCATCGTTGCGGATCGGCTTGCCGTCCGGCCCCCGCACCGCAATCTTCTTGGCGCCGAAGCCATCCTCAGTGAGCGGCCTCAGCGTCGTCATCATATGGACATGCGGGTTGCCCGGCGCATCATGGTAGACCCAGTCGGCGACCATGCCCTTGGAGGTAACGTGCCGCTCGACAAAATCGCGGACGAGCGCGATGTTTTGCTCAGGTGTCAGTTCGAGCGGCAGCGCGATCGTGACGTCTTTGGCGAGTTGGGCATCGTCCCGCTTCTCGAAGCTCTCAACCTTGTTCCAGAAGGCTTCCGCGGCACCCGATATCGACCTGTCAGCTATCATCGATCGCAGCCATCGGGGGGAATCGGCCGGAATGGCAAACTCCTCGTGCAACAAACCCTGCTTGGCACGATAGTCGATCGTTCTTGCTTCTCGCTCGTAGTCCATCTTGGCGCAGTGCCGATAGGCCGCCGACAGCACCGCGCTGCGGCCGGAACCGCGGGTAACGACGCTGACGGAGAAGTGGGGAACGGCCATGGCAGAGATCTTTCCCGATTGCGAACGAACGAACGCTTCGTCAGGAGCGGCGGCCCCGCCAGGGGGAGAAGCAAAAGCGTCGCAGTTGCGACGTATAATTGCGCACTTGATGCCGCTCCTTCGGAACGGCCGTGATCATTCACAAAAGCATCGCGTTTGGCGATTGTAGGATTCACCGTAGTGCGTTCCGCCCTTCGGTCCGCGAAACTGGCTTCGAAAGACAAGCTTTCTGAAGCCAGGAGACGGATGGAATGAAGAAACATTCTTCAAGAATTCGCGACGAAATCGCCAAACTGCAGGAACAGCTCAAACAAGCCGAGACCCGTGAAGCCGAGCGTATCGGTCGGATTGCGCTCAAGGCAGGCCTTGGTGAAATCGAGATCGACGAAACCGAGCTTCACGCAGCCTTCGAGGAACTGGCGACGCGGTTTCGGGGAGGCCAAGGGATCGTCACATCGAGCGGAGGGAAGAGGGGTACTGGCGCCGCACCGGGTTCGACCGCGACGTTCGCCCCTGGCGCGACACAGGGCAGCAGTGGAGAAGCTTAAGCGGATGGCAAGAACAATGACATCTGATGCCCGCAAAAAGGACACGCGAGAAAAGATCGAACTCGGTGGCCTGATCGTAAAGGCGGGCCTTCGATATGAAAAGCGCGCGCTTCTGCTTGGAGCGCTGGTCGAACTCAGACGGCGGCTGAAGTCCGACGATGGCGAACGCGCACGACTGATCGCCATCGGTGCGGAGGCCTTCAACAGTGACAATGAATAGGCTCGCGCTCGTGGTCATTCCCGTCGCGTTCATGATGTTGACGGTGATCGGCATGGACGGGGTCGAGCATTGGCTTTCGCTATTCGGCAAAACGGATGCGACAAGGAAAGCACTCGGCAGTGTCGGTATCGCCGCGCCCTATGTCACCGCCGCGGCGATCGGAATAGTCTTCCTGTTCGCAAGCGCGGGCGCAGCGAGCATCAAGTTCGCGGGTTGGGCCGTTCTCGCCGGATCTGCAGCAACGCTTTTGACAGCGGCATTGCGAGAGGCAGCGCGTCTTTCAGCGATTTCCCGAGAAGTGCCGGCCGGCATGTCCATTGCCTCGTATCTGGACCCAGCAACAATGGTCGGAGCAGGGACCGCACTGATGGCTGGATGTTTCGCGCTCCGCGTTGCGCTGATCGGCAACGCAGCCTTCAAACGCGCCGAGCCGAAACGGGTAAAAGGACAGCGGGCTCTTCACGGAGAGGCCGACTGGATGAAGCTAAGGGAAGCAGCGAAGCTCTTTCCCGAAACAGGCGGAATTGTCATTGGCGAGTGCTACCGCGTCGACAAGGACAGTACGGCGGGGCAGTCGTTTCGGGCGAATGCTCCGCAGACCTGGGGCGCCGGTGGCAAGCCGCCGTTGCTCTGCTTTGACGCTTCATTCGGGTCGTCGCACGGTATCGTCTTTGCCGGATCCGGCGGCTTCAAAACGACCTCGGTGACAATTCCAACCGCACTCAAATGGGGTGGGGCTCTTGTCGTCCTCGACCCTTCAAACGAAGTAGCGCCGATGGTTTGCCGGCATCGCGAAGGGGCGGCACGGTTGATCCGCATCCTCGACCCGAAGCAACCGGAAACGGGGTTCAATGCGCTCGACTGGATCGGTCGCTTCGGTGGAACCAAGGAGGAGGATATTGCATCGGTCGCCTCATGGATCATCAGCGACAGCGGCGGTCCACGTGGTGTGCGTGACGACTTCTTCCGCGCATCGGCTCTGCAATTGTTGACTGCTTTGATCGCCGACGTCTGCCTGTCCGGTCATACCGACCGGGAGTACCAGACCTTGCGACAGGTTCGAGCTAACCTGGCGGAGCCGGAGCCGAAACTGCGCGAGCGACTGCAGTCGATCTACGACAGCTCGAATTCCGACTTCGTGAAGGAAAATGTCGCCGCCTTCGTCAATATGACGCCAGAAACTTTCTCCGGCGTCTACGCCAATGCGGTCAAGGAAACGCATTGGCTGTCCTATCCAAACTATGCGGCTCTGGTGTCCGGTTCGACCTTCAGGACCGATGCGCTTGCCACCGGCAACACCGACGTGTTCATCAACATCGACCTGAAGACATTGGAGACGCATTCTGGTCTTGCGCGTGTGATCATCGGCGCGTTCCTCAACGCGATCTACAATCGCGATGGCGCGGTGAAGGGAAAGGTTCTCTTCCTTCTCGATGAAGTCTCGCGCCTCGGTTACATGCGGATCCTGGAAAGCGCGCGTGATGTCGGCCGCAAGTATGGCATCACGCTGACGATGATCTACCAGTCGATCGGGCAGATGCGCGAAACCTACGGTGGCCGCGATGCCACGAGCAAATGGTTCGAAAGCGCGAGCTGGATATCTTTCGCCGCTATCAACGATCCCGAAACAGCAGATTACATATCCAAACGCTGTGGCATGACTACAGTCGAGATCGACCAGGTCAGCCGGAGTTTTCAAGCGAAGGGAACGTCTCGAACCCGATCAAAGCAGCTTGCCGCCCGCGCGCTGATCCAGCCACACGAAGTTCTTCGCATGCGCGCCGATGAGCAGATCGTCTTTACCGCCGGCAACCCGCCGCTTCGCTGCGGACGAGCGATCTGGTTCAGGCGAAACGACATGAAGGTTTGCGTCGATGCGAACAGGTTCCACGCGCAAGGCGTCTGAGCTGCCGGATCGAGCCGGCGCGAGAAGCAACGAGCAAGGCTGATCCTCGAGAAAATGAAGAGTATCGGAGAAATCAGCATAGCGACGCCCGAGGGGCGGGATTTCGGGAATTCTCGTCGTGCGATGGGCGGGAAAAGGGCAGCCGCAGGAGCCTCAACCGAGTTACGCGAGGGGAGGCGGGACCGACTGCACCCGCGCCTCGCACACAATTTGGTCGCACCTCCGCACTGCGAGGCCGAAAGCTGAAGTCTTCCATACATCACCGATATGAATCAGTTCACGGCAATCGATTCAAAAGTCTCGTTGGACGCAGTCGCCGGCATCGAAGATTCTGGCTTCATGATCTGTCAACCCTATCGACTCTACGTCGAACGCTCCGATCTATCGAGAAACATGGCACGCTATTATGCCATGTCGATTGAACCGAACCTCTTCGGCGAAATTTGTCTGTTGCGGAAGTGGGGCCGCATTGGAAAGAACGGACAGATGAAGGTCCATCATTTTGGTCGGGAAGAGGAGGCGGTCCAGCTATTCCTCGAACTCCTCCGACTGAAACGACGGCGCGGCTATAGACCGCGAACTTGCTGGCCGAATTGATGGGCGGGACGGATTGCGATGGCGAGTCCTGCGGCTTCAAGTGGACGACACATGCAAGAGCCTCCGTCAAAACAGAGGCTCTGCGCTGATACAACCGTCTTGCTCTGCCAGCATGACCTCACGCTCGGCCCTTGCGAGTTCAAGTTCGGTCTCGATCTGCCGACGCTCGCCAACACCAACGGCGTTCCGCAGTTCGACAAGTAGCTCTTCGATGTGTTGTTCGATCGTCATCGTCGTCATCTCCTGATGTTTGAGAAAGATGACGTCAGCGGTCGTGGGGAGAGGGGCGGGTCAAGGAGCGCCAGGCGCCCGCAACGCGGCGAGTGGGGGAGCCGAAATGCGTGAGCATTTTGGGGGTACCACCCGTCCTTGAGGCAGCCCTTACACCACGTCACGATGCCATGATCTGAGCAATTCCTAACCTCTCGTGTGGCAGCAAAAAACCGGAAACCGGCTCGACGCCTGGTTCCGGTTTGAGTAACGCGGCCTGGCCCGCCTCGGGAACAGGTTAAGCGGGGCTTGGGTCAAATCCGCTCAGCGGCTGCCATCTTCGCGGTAGCACAACAATGCTGTGAAGCTGAAGGCGCGGCCCCGCCTGATCGGCGGGGCCGTCGTTCTTCAATCCCGGTTCGGGCGGGACCAGATGAGCTGGTAGCCGTCCTCGCCATCGACTTCCGTCAGCGTCGCGTAGATCGGAGCCGGGAAGCTCGGGTCGTCGAGTTTGACCGAAAGGTAGTCGCGGTCCTGTTCGGAGCGCTTCTGCCAGGCCGCGCCGAGTTCAACGGCGCCCGCAAAGATGCGGAACTGCGGGCCCTTGTCCGAGGGATTTTCGATGCGGGCGATGCGGGCCTTGACGTTGAGGGCGAGGGTGCGGATCGAGCCGGTGAAGCCGTTTTCGTTTGCGGTGAAGGTGCCAATGGTAGCCATTATGCTATTCCTTTTTGCTGTTCGGGCCGCTCCATTGCGGCCTCGATGGCAGTCGCAAAGACCGGGGACAATCGGTCCGCACCCGAAAGGGCCGGAACACAAGTGGAGGGCGGAACGCAGAAACTTTCTTGTCTCGCGAGGAATGGCGGTGATCCGGGGTCCCCACTCGACGTTGTCGGAGTGGGGTGGTCTCCGCCAGGGGATGAAAGTTTCGCAGGGACGTTGCGGGAACAAGAGCGAGGCGAAGCCGTTCTCCGGTCAGACAGCCCCATCGAGCCCGCGAATGGTGCCCCGGCGGTCAATGAAAAAGGGATAGGACGGCGGCGATCGACATCAGATCCGGGCCGATAGCTGCACCGCGTCGAGCCTGACTGCCGCGGACAACAGTCAAGACACGCTTCTCGCATGATCCTCGGGCAAGGCCAACTTGCGAGACCATCTTGTAGCGATAGAGTTACGTCGCGATTCGTCGCCTGGAGGAAAAATGCGTCAGCAGACAAAGCCGTTCATCGTTGAAATCAAGCAGTCCCGGAAGCTGAAAACCGGCAATCAGAAACCCTCGATCTGGGGGAAGCTGGATCTGAGCGTGGCCGATGATCCGGCAATCGACGTGACGCCGTCGACGGAGCCGACCCCCGCCGAGATTGGCGAGCGAGTTTAACTTCGTCATCCGACAGCTTTGCCATCTGGCTACCCTTTGCGTTCCGTCTCCTCCGGCTGCAGCCCGTGGAGATAAGGGATCGCGCGCTGCGCATGTGCCGCCGCCTGAAAAATTGCCCGCTTGTCGTCGGCAAGTACCGTCAGCCAGGATTGAAGATAGGACGCATGGTCCGGCCGCGGATCAAGTTCGGGCACGATGCCAAGGTCGGCGCAAAGGAAACAACTGCCAAGCTCTGCAACATATCCTGACAGTCAAGCCTGGCGATGGCCATCGCCGTAACTGAGTATCAGGCCTCAGCGATTTTATGTTCCTCGCGGGCTGCTTCCCAGACTTCTCGCGCCGCATCGGCGTTCATGGCAGCAATGGCGAGCCCGACGATCAGGTCAGGCCATGCGGACAGGGTGTATACCGTTAGGAGACCGGCCGCGATGATCGCGATATTCGCCAGCGCGTCATTGCGTGCGGAGAGGAATGCGGCCTTCGTGAGGCTACCGCTGTGTCGGCGGAAACGCGTCAGCATGATCGCGCAAGTAAGATTGACCGTAAGCGCGCCAAGGCCGGTCAATGATAGCGCGAGCGCCTCAGGCGGGCTGGGCGTCATGAACTTTTCCCACGCCGTCCAGAGTGTTGCCAAGCCCGGAATGAGCAGAATGCCGGCAAGCAGCATTCCGACCTTGGCGCGGCGACGGGCAGACCACCCGAGAGCGACAAGGATGAGGAAGTTGACGGAGGCGTCCTCGAGGAAGTCCACGCTGTCGGCGAACAGCGAGACAGAGCCGATGGCGCGCGCGACGGCGAACTCGATGCCGAAGTAGGCGAGATTGAGAAGGACGACTAGACGGACCACCCGCCGCAAATCTCGATCATGTGTAGACGTATCCATCCCTTCCGGCTCCAATTAGCGATTCTCATCGTGTGCGTCGAAGACCTGCTGGGCATAGGCGTCGAGCAATGCCTCACAGGCCCGCAGCCGTTCTTCAGCCTCGGCCCCAAGGGTCGCGCCGTAGAAGTCGAGCTTGCGAATCTTCTCGAACCAGCCCTGGAGCTTCTTCAGATCGACGTCATTCTCCTCAAGCTCGGCGTAGGTGAAGTGGTCTGCTGCCCGCTCCTTGGCGATCTCCGCCTCGAAGTCCCCGCACTTGTCGATGAACTCCCGATAGGCCTCGTCCCGGTCAGATTTGAATCGGGCAATAACCTTCTCTTCCTGGAATCGATCGAGCGCCACCGTTTCCAGAATCACGGATTCCCCTGCCATTTCGTGGACACCGTTCTCAATCATCTTCAGTCCGCGGACGTGATCGTCGGTCTTGGGGAGCAGGCAGACCCCGTTCTGTAGATACACCGCACCCATTCCCTTTAATCGGCGCCATAATGCGACCCGCTTCGCGGCAGGTTCGGGCGGGACTTTGTAGGTCAAAAGCAGCCAGGATGAAGTAGCCATGGCTGCACTATAAAGTTACGGCTGTTACAAATCAATCGTTCGAGCGCTGAGGTGCCGCTAGGCCCGGAGGTGATATAGTACTCAACTCGGCGGCTGCTGCGCGTGCATCCAGTCGGCGGCAGCCTGCGCTTTGCCCGCGGCGGTGAAGATCGCCCGCGCGTCGTCCTTCAGCACTTTGAGCCAGGAGGCCACATAAGCTGCGTGGTCAGGTCGCGGATGATGCGCCAGACCCAGATCGGCCAGGATATAGGCTGCAGCAAGTTCGGCGGTCAGTTCTTCGACTGCCAAGGCCTGGCGAGTGAAGCGTTTGGTGAAGTCACGATCGAGCCGATGCCTGGCGCCCGTGGCATGCGCAGCCTCATGGACATAAGTCCCGACGTGAGCGACAGCGTCGCGGAAGACGTTGAAGTCCGGCATAAAGATGTGGTCGAGATCGATGCGATAGTACGCAGCGTCGGCGCCAAAGGTAACGGGGATGCCGAGCGCACTGATGAAGGCCTCCGCATGCGGGATTCGTTCAGAGTCAGCCAGCATCGGAGCGGCGGGAGCCGCGAAGCCCTCGACCTGAGAGCTGTTGAAGACCGAGAAGGCCCGCGCAAAGAGGCGTCGCTGGGGGTGCTCGTCGTCGTCGGCGACATCATCGTCACTGCGTGCGGCAAACTCCTTCCAAAGCACGACGGTCGTGGCGCGTTCGCCCTTGCGGACCTGGGCGTCGAGCGCCTGCCATTGCCTGTATGTGCCCCAGATGCCGCTTCCGAAGCCGTGAGCCTGGGCGGCGATCCAAAGGGCGAGCGTATTGACGCCGCGGTAGGCCTTTCCGGAAGAGATGTTGGTTGGACGGGCAACCGAGGCTCCATCGTGGTGCCAGGGCATCCGCCATTCGCCGGCGCCGGCCTCGATGGCGGCAATGATCTCCAAGGTGATGCGGGTATAAACGTCGGTGCGGTTTTGCGTGTCCATGGTCGGAACTCCTGTCCCGCCGGGGCCAATCCCCGGCGGCGGAGCAGCCACCTGCGATGGCCCAAGGGCCGACCGCGCACTCGAAGAGCCGCAGCGTGAGCGAAGGACGGCGATCAGCCGTTGCGCGGGCGGACCTGACATCGCGCGCTCCGCCGAACGCCGGGGTTGGTCCGACGGGACACCCGATCAGTGGCCGCAGACAAAGCCGCTACGCCGCCTCAGTCCGACGATCTAAGCCACCAAGAACCGCCTCGATCCGCTGGAGATCCTGCTTCACGATGGTCCGTTGCAGAGGCGACAGACGCTTCTCCCTCAGCGAAATCTTGGCGTCCTCCGCAGAGCGCGACCATGCTGGCCGATGGCGTGCGGTGATGCAGGCATTGGGGCAGCGGGTTGGCTGGCAAAGGGGTCATCTTGCGGTCGTTCTTCGTCGCCTGTTTGAGGCAAATCGCGGTGCCCGGATCGAAGAAGCAATCGGCAAACACGCCGACATGCAGCGTTCGTGCGAGGCTGGCGAGCATGGTTCGCAGTCGAGCCCGGTCAGCAATCATGGCCGGAGGCGGGGCGAGTTCGGCTGCCGCGGTATCGAGCGCATTAGATATCCGTGGCGCCGCTGGTCCAGAGAGGGGCGATCCGGTCTGGCGCTCCTCGAAGTAAGCCAGCATATCGTCGAGCTGCCCCAAGGCGCGTTGGTTCTCGACTTCAGCGCGGAATGCGCTAGAACCTGCATAACCCTCGAAGGTAGCGACGGATGCATGCTTGTACTGGCTCATCCCCGCAATGGTGCCAAACGGGCGGTTGGCGGATCGCGACAGCGTCATCCTTCCACCGTTGCGGCCGCCGGGAATGCCGATCGAACAAGCTGAACATCTGCTGGCGCGTAGCCGTTCCCTGAAAAACCTTTCGGATCTGGCTTTGGATTGTCATCTGCGGCTCCTTCGGCGTTAGGCTGGACCGAAATGCTGCGGATCCTCACGGCCTCACTCTTCACTTTGGTCCTTCATGATACCTCGCCCGTCGCCGGCATCCCGGCTGCCCGCGTCAAGGGCCGGCGCAGCCGGGCGAAGCCTCCCTTGATGCGGTCGGCGGGCATGCGGCACGTCTGCCTTGTTCGCTGTTTTCTTCATTCTTTCCTTCTGCTGCTTGAGAACCTCGTTCCAATCGTCGGCGAAGGGACGAAGTCGATGCCATGTGCAGCCGATTTCGTCAGCCAGTGCGCGGAGCCGGTCGGCGTAGGCGTCGCCTTGTGAATTGTCGTCCGTCGCCGCGACGAGCTGTACGTCCGGGTGTGCTGCCAGCAGGCGCAAGGCGGCCCTCGTCGCCGGCGCCCAGCCACCGCCAGTGCTAAGATAGAGCGTGCCCACCCGCATCCCTTCGATGGCCGCCAGGCTCATGGCGTCGATCGCCGCCTCGGTCACACAAAGGCGAGTGGCCCTTATGCACCCAAGCCGGAACAGGTTCTTGCTGCCGCCGGTCGCAAATCCACGCCATTCCGGTCCGCGGGCTTCCCATCCGCAAACTGCGCCCATCTCGTCGGTATGTGCCGCCCACACGCTCCCCGACGGCCCTTCGCGCAGTAAACCTTGAGCGATCGCGGTGCGGATAATGCAGACAGGAAGGCATCGCTGCCAACGGAGATAACGCCATGTTGCCGAGCCCGGCCATGGCGATCTCCGGCGGGCCCAAGTTTCGGCGATGGCAGTGAGATCCGGAAGCTCGCGATCTTCGTGCTTCCACATGGAAGCTGACGGCTCCGCGCCGATAAGTGCAGCGACCCGAGCGCATGCTTCGAGGAAGGCGCAGTGCTCCAGGTGGACTACGAGACCGAAGACGTCGCCTTTCCCATCCCCAAGAGGATCGAACCATCCTCTTCCTGAATGCGTGACAATGATGATTTCGCTGCCACGGCGATACTTCATGGCACGCCTTGTGCTCTCTTTAGGGTCGAGAGCGAAACCAGAGGTCTCCAGCGCCACCTCACAGCGCACCGTTTCCCGCAGTCGTTCAATCTCACTCCTGTTCATTTTTTCATCCGGTCGCGTCGCGACCGTCCTCTCATCTCGTTTCTTCCCGTGATTATCGCGGGCCAATTTCAAACGGCCGCGAAGAGCAAAGGCCGCAAGGGCGCGCTCCGCAATTGTAGGATTCTACAATTGGAGGCGTCAGGCGCGGCGAAGCCTCCCTTGCGGCCGCCAGCTCGCAAGCGGCAGCC